>JBEIHL010000507.1:0-3766 GCA_040381375.1 Opitutaceae bacterium | reverse complement strand
CCGCCGCCGCCCGATGCGCCGAATGTGGTGCGCGACGAGCACGGCAACGTGAATCGGATCATCGACCCCGGGAAGACCGGCTGGCATCTCTGGCGTTTCACGCTGAAGGAGCCGCTGAGCCTCGCTGAACCGTGGAAAGTGAGTTGGGCGGACGGTGGCAGCGAGACCGTGCCCCTGATGCCGGGCCGCTTTTTCTACGAACTGAAGACCGAGCTGCAATTGGGGTCGCTGGTGCGGGGAGAGGAGACGGTCTTCCGGATCTTCGCTCCGCGCGCGCGTGGCGTGACGCTGCACATCGCCCTTGAACCCGGTTTCGCCCCCGACGGGCGGACGAAGGCGCAGGGCTTTCCGCTTTCGCGCCGGCGCGATGCCGACGGCGATGCCGGGGTTTGGGAGGTGACCCTCGATCAGAATCTCCACGGCTGGTTTTATTGGTACTCGATCGACGGCGTGCGGGACGGCACGGCGCCCAACGGCTTCGATCCGCGGGTGAGGGTGCTTGATCCGTACGCGCTCGCGACGATGGGGCGGGAGGGGCCCGGCATCGTGCTCGACCGGGCGTGGGTGGGCCGCGGAGATCATACGTTCAAGACTCCGGCGTGGCAGGAACTCGTCATCGTCGAGGCCCACGTGCGCGACCTCGCGGCGCTTGCGCCCATCAAGGCGACGGACGTGGAGCGGCGGGGTTTTACCGGACTGCGGCGTTGGGTCGAGAGTCCCGATTTCCACCTGCACCACCTCGGCGTCAACGCCGTGGAGCTGCAGCCGCTGCACGAGTTCGATAACGTCACCGGTGAGGAATACCACTGGGGGTTACATGACGAACAACTTCTTCGCCCCGGAGAGCAGCTACGCGCTCGAGCCGGAGAAGGCGTCGGGCGTGCGGGAACTGCAGGCGCTCGTGGCGGCGTTTCACCGGCGCGGCATGGCGGTGATTCTCGACGTGGTATTCAACCACGTGGGCGAGCCGGCGCACCTGATGTTCGTCGACAAGCTGTACTACTTCGAACTCGACGCGAACGGCGAACTCACGAACTGGAGCGGCTGCGGCAACGATCTGCGCGCCCGGTCCGCCATGGCCCGCCGGCTCATCATCGAGAGCTGCCTGCACTATCTCGAGGCTTACGGGGTCGACGGTTTTCGCTTCGACCTCGCCGAGCTGCTGGGCGTGGAAGTGCTGCGCGACATCGAGGTGGCGCTCAAGCGGGCCAAGCCCGACGTGATCCTCATCGCCGAGCCCTGGAGCTTCCGCGGCCACATCGCCGGTGCGCTTCGGGACACGGGCTGGGCGTCCTGGAACGACGGTTACCGCAATTTTGTCCGGGATTATGTGCGCGGAAACGGCGAACCGGAGCGGATGGAATATTTCCTGCGTGGTTCGCCGTGGTACTTCGCCAAGTGGCCCGCTCAAACCATCAACTACACCGAGTCGCACGACGACCGCACGTGGATCGACATGATCACGGAGAATCCGCATCACAACGGGTTCCAGCCCGCGGCCAACGATGTGCGCCGCACCCACCTCATGACGGCGCTGCTGTTCATGTCGCTCGGTGTGCCCATGATCTCGGCGGGGCAGGATTTTCTCCGCTCGAAGCACGGCGTGAACAACACCTACCAGCGCGGCGATCTCAATGCTCTCGATTACCGGCGGCTTTACCGTCACCTCGGCACGCATGTTTACTTCGCGGATTGGATCGCCTTCCGGCGCGGCCAACGTGGCCGCCTGCTGCGGCAGTGGACGCGGCCCAGCGAGGGATTTTTCAAATTTGTGCACCCCCCGGGTTCGTCCGCGCTCGCCGTGGTGTACAACGCCGACGCGTCGCAGGGCCCGGCTCGGCTGCTGTTCGCCGTCAATCCGACGCTGGCCGATCTGAATATGCCATTGGGGGAGGACATTGCGGGCGCGCCTGGCGGATGGGACATGCTCGCCGACCAAGAGCGGTTCTACCTGTCCGGCACCCATGGAGCCAAGAAACCGGTCGAAGCGTCGCTCTGGCTGCCCGGGCTCAGTTGTGGGCTCTGGGTGAACGAAGGGTAGGGCGTCCGGATTTCACTTTCGGTGCGCTCACGTTTCATGACGCGCTCCGCCGCCAAAACCCTTGCATCCCGAGCGGCGGGTCTCTTGCTTGAACAGTCCGCGTTTACGCGGGCGCATCTCGAACCAGTAATCCAACCCATCACCATCCCGGAGTTCCACCATGGCAGTTAAAGTTGCAATCAATGGTTTCGGCCGCATCGGTCGCCTCGTTTTCCGCGCTCTCGTTGAGCAGGGCCTGCTCGGCACCACGTTCGACGTCGTGGCGGTGGGTGACATTGTCCCCGCGGACAATCTGGCCTACCTGCTGAAGTACGACTCCACGCAGGGTCGCTTCTCGGGCACCGTGGGTTCGAAGAAATCGGCGCCGGACAAGCTCGAGGACGACGTCCTGATTGTGAATGGCAAAGAGATCCTGGTCGTGAGCGCGAAGACCCCGGCGGAACTCCCGTGGGGCAAGCTGGGCGTCCAACTCGTGATCGAGTCGACCGGCCTGTTCACCGACGCCGAGAAGGCCAAGGGTCACATCGCCGCCGGCGCCAAGAAGGTCATCATTTCCGCCCCGGCCAAGGGCGAGGACATCACGGTCGTGATGGGCGTGAACGACGACAAGCTCGACGTCGCCAAGCACACGATCATTTCCAACGCCTCCTGCACCACGAACTGCCTCGCGCCGGTCGTGCACGTGCTGCTCAAGGAAGGCTTCGGCATCGAGGAAGGCCTGATGACGACCGTCCACGCCTACACCGCGACGCAGAAAACGGTCGACGGTCCGTCGAAGAAGGATTGGAAAGGCGGCCGGACGGCGGCGCAGAACATCATCCCTTCGACCACCGGCGCCGCCAAGGCGACCGCGCTCGTGATTCCCGAGGTCAAGGGCAAGCTCACCGGGATGGCGTTCCGCGTTCCGACCCCGACCGTGTCGGTCGTCGACCTCACGGTCCGCACGACCAAGGAGACGTCTTACAAGGCGATCTGCGAGGCGATGAAGAAGGCCTCGGAGACCTACCTGAAGGGCATTCTCGCCTACACGACCGACGAAGTGGTCTCGAGCGACTTCATCCACGACAAACATTCGTCGATCTTCGACGCGGGTTCGGGCGTGGAGCTGAACAGCAAGTTCTTCAAGCTTGTGTCGTGGTACGACAACGAGTGGGGCTATTCCAACCGCGTCGTCGACCTGACCAAGAAGATCGCGGCGGCCCTCTAAGCGCGCAGCGCATGGTAGCGAGTAGTGAGTAGCGAGTAGCGAGCATTCAAGCGCCGCCCTCGCATCACTACTCGCTTCTTTTTTGCCTGCGTGCTTCGGATCGGACTCTACTCGCTACTCACTACCCGCTACTCGCTACTGCCCGTCCATGCCGAAATTCAAAACCATCCGTGACCTGAGCCTCGCCGGTAAGCGCGTGCTGATGCGCGTCGACTTCAACGTCCCGCAGGACAAGGCGACCGGCGCCATCACCAACAACCAGCGCATCGCCGCGGCATTGCCGACGATCAAGTACGCCCTCGATAAGGGCGCCTCGGTCGTGCTGATGTCGCACCTCGGTCGCCCGGACGGCCAGAAGATCGCGAAGTTCTCGCTCAAGCCGGTGGCGGTCGAGCTCGAGAAGCTGCTGGGGCGGCCAGTCACGTTTCTCGACGACTGCGTCGGTCCGGCGATCGAGGCCGCCTGCGCTCCGAGCAAACTCAAGGCGGGCGACGTCGTGCTGCTCGAGAACCTGCGCT
>JBEIHL010000506.1:0-3768 GCA_040381375.1 Opitutaceae bacterium | reverse complement strand
CGGTCGTGCCGACGCCGTTGAACCTGGACCCCAACCGGCCGCACCAGGAGATGTACGCCGACATGCTGCGGTATGCGGACAAGCTCATCGGCGACTTCATTGCTGAGCTCGAGCGAATCGGCCTGCGCGACAACACGATCGTCGTCGTCGCGAGCGACAATGGCACGGAGAAATCCTTCAGCGCCCGCCGCGGTGGCCGGCGCGTGCAGGGTGGATTGTACAATCTGACCGAGGCGGGCGGCAACGTCGCGCTGCTGGTGAACGCGCCGAAACTCGTCCCGGGCGGGCGCACGCTGCCGCTGACCGACTTTTCCGACGTGTATCCAACGTTGTGTGACCTCGCGGGCATTCCGCTCGACCGCGGCCACGCGCCGGACGGGGTTTCGTTCGCGGCGTTCCTGCGCGGGGCACCGGGAGCGGTTCCTCCGCGCGAATGGATCCTCAATGAATACCACACCACGCGCGTGGTGCGGGACCGACAGTTCAAGCTCTACTCCGACGGGCGCTTCTTCGATGCCACGAACGATCCCGAGGAACAACACGACCTCGCTGCGCGCACCTCACCTCCGCTCGTGGCCGCCCGCCAGCGCCTGCAGCAGGTGCTGGGGTCGCAGCCCCCGGATGTCCCGCCGCCCTTCCTGCTGCTCAGTCAGTCAGGCTTCAAACTCCGCAACGAGGAGCGAGCGAAGAACCAGAGGAATTGACCACGAAAAACACGAAATACACGAAAGGGTCAGGAAAGGTCCGGCAGCTTTCGTGTATTTCGTGTGTTTCGTGGTTTAATCCTGCCTCAGCTCTCGTTCGCCTTCAGCACCCGGAGCATGTTTCCGCCGAGGATTTTTTGGATGTCGGCGTCGCGGTAGCCGCGCTGCACGAGGCCGACGGTGAACATCGGCCAGTTGGTCCACGCGATCGAGGCCGCCGCGCGCGGATCCTTGGTGCCGCTGCCGAGGGAACCTGGCGGCCAGAGCGCCTCCCAACGCGTGCGTCCTAGCGGCCTTGGGGGCAGCTTCGCATCATCATTGGGCCGGATACGTGAGCTGTAGCCGACGTCGGTCCCGATGCCGACGTAGTCGATGCCGAATTTTTTCACCACGTAGTCGATGTGGTTCAGGAAGGCATTGATGTCGTTCGTCTGGCCGAGGAAACCGTTGATGCAGCAGATGCCGATCAGGCCGTTGGTGTCGGCGATCGCCTTGATGACTTCGTCGGTCTTGCAGCGGATGTGCGGATTGATCGCGTGCACCGCGGAATGGCTCGCGACCATCGGCTTCTGCGAGACCTTGGCGGAGTCATAGCTGGTCTTGAGGCCGCTGTGCGAGACGTCGGGGAGGACGCCCTGCCGGTTGAGTTCGGAGACCGCAAAGCGGCCGAAGTCGGTGAGCCCGCCGTCGACCGCCTCGCCGCAGCCGCTGCCGAGCGGATTCTGGCGGTTGTACGTGACGTGCATCATGCGCACGCCCATTTCGGCGAAGACCCGGATGTATTTCACCTCGTCCCGGGTGTTGAGCCACTGCTGCACGAGCGGGACACCGTTTGTCGTCAGGACGATCGCGTGGTGGCCGGCCTTCTTCGCGGCGACGATCTGGTCCGCCTTCACCGCCTTGGGAAACTTCGGGAGCCGGTCGGTGGCGTGGATCCAGCGGGCCAGTCGCTTCATCAACTGCAGCGGGTTGTTTCCTTCCTCGCCGGCGTTGCGGACGATGCACGTCACGCCCGCCGCTGCCCAAGCGCTCTCGTACTCCTTCTGCTCGGCAGGATCGGTGACGAAGCGCGTCATCGCCATGTCCTCGCGGGCGTCGGCAATCTCCCACTCGGACGCGCCGGACTCCATGATCTTTGCGAGAGCGGCGTTGTCGACGGACGCGTTGGGCCCGAAGCCGTAGGTGTCGAGCACGACGGACGCCGCGTGCAGTTCGAGTCCGCGCTGCAGGTCCTTCGCGGATGGCTGGAGGATATCGAGCGCCGCTTTGCGATCGGCCGCGATCTTCGGGTTGTCGGACACGGGATCGGCGGCGTGGAGCGAACGGGCGAAGTAAGGAGCGGCAGCGGCGCCGGCAGCGAGACCAAGGAAGAGGCGACGATTCATGGGCAACGTGGGGGGTGGAAGATACAGGCGAGGTGCGGAAAACCTCAAATGCGCGCGTCAAGTGCGTCAATCGGCGAGTTCCTGCTCTTTGGAGCGCGGACGCCCTTGGCCGCGCTCCTAGGGGGAATCCGTGCCCGAACTTCAAGCGTGCCAAATTCGGCGGCATCGTCAGCGTCACGCGACCGTGAATACTCCTCGCCCCCCGTCATGGAAATGGTGGATCACCGGGGTGCTGTTGCTGGCGACCACGATCAACTACATGGACCGCGTGACGCTCGGAAGCGCGTCGGTCCGGGTAACGGCTGAATTCGGGCTGAGCGGTGCGCAGTACGGCAACCTCGAGCTCGCCTTCGGCTGGGCGTTCGCGGTGGGTTCGGTTGTGTTCGGCTTCATGGCCGACCGGCTCTCGGTGTACTTCCTGTACCCCGCGATCCTGGCGGCGTGGTCGATCATGGGGATGATCACCGGTCTCACTAACGGCTACGAGAGCATGCTCGTGTGTCGCGCGCTGCTGGGTTTCTTCGAGGCGGGACACTGGCCGTGCGCGTTGAAGACCAGCTACGCCGTGTTGACCGACAAGGAGCGCACGATGGGCAACAGCGTCCTGCAGAGCGGAGCCTCGATCGGTGCGATCATTACACCGCAGGTGATGCGCGTGCTCATGACGGACGATCCGGCCTCGTGGCGCACGCCGTTCATCGTGATCGGCGCGGTGGGGTTGGTCTGGGTGGTGGTCTGGTTCCTCGTGCTGCGCCGCTCCGACCTGGAGCCGGCAGCGGGTACGGTCGTGATCCCCCGCGGCGAACAACCCGGCTGGTGGACGTTCCTGGCGAACCGGCGGGTCTGGGCCGTGGCGCTGCTCATCATGGGCGCGCAGACCGTGTGGCACATCTATCGCGCGTGGCTGATGAAATTTCTCCAGTCGGGACGCGGGTACAGCGAAGCGGCCTCATTGAATTTCACCTCGGCCTACTTTGTCGCCACGGACGTTGGCTGTTTGCTGGCGGGCTTCGTTTCGCTCTGGCTCGTGCGGAAGTATGGCGCGACGGCCCACGACGCCCGGCGTTGGGTTTATGGCGGCGCGTGCTGTCTGACGTCGCTGAGCGTGTCCATCCCGTGGCTGGGCCAGGGTTGGGCGCTGCTCGCCGTGCTGCTCTGCATTGGCGCGGGCGCGCTCGCGCTGTTTCCCTGCTACTACAGTTTCGTCCAGGAGATCTCGTCGACGCACGTCGGCCGGCTGACCGGCCTCCTGAGCATGTGGGTGTGGGCGATCACGTCGCCGCTGCACAGCCTCTTCGGGATGATCGTCGACCGCACCAAGAGCTACGATGCCGGATTGGTCGTCGCGGGCCTCGCGCCCTGGATCGGGGTCATCGCGATGAAGGTGTTCTGGCGGCGGGACGCGGCGCCTTGATCCCTTGAACTCGCAGTATCCAGAGCGGCAGTGCCACGGGATGCTTGGAGCAGAAAGATCGGGGAGATCGGGAAGGTGGCGTGGAGAAATCTTCCCGTTCTTCCCGACCTTCCTGTTCCAGCTCGATTGGGGCCGCTCCGCTCTCGGTGACCCGCAGTCTGACTGCCGGCTTTGTTTTTTTCCAGCGTAGTCTTGCGGTTCGAATCCTCTCCTTGCCCATGCTCACCGATGCCACCCGTCAGCGCGACTTTCCCGCCCTCGCGGG
>JBEIHL010000505.1:0-3775 GCA_040381375.1 Opitutaceae bacterium | reverse complement strand
GTGCTACTTCCTGAACGACTCACTTGCGAAGGCTATTGCCGAGCGTGCACGTAAGGGTGAGAATCTCGGAACACTTGCCGCAGAGTACACACAGCGCGAGGGTGCGCGTGATCGCGAGCGATCGTGGAGCGGGAGATTCCCGCGACCTTCGTGCGCGACAACGTCGTGCGGCTGCTCCTGCACAATCCGGATTTCACGTCCGCGGCGCGCATGGCCGACGCGATCAACACGCGTTGGAACGGCGCGGCCAATCCGGTGGACGCCGCGACCATCGCCGTGATGTTGCCGGCGGACTATCGCGGCCGTGACGTCGCGTTCCTCGCCGATCTCGGGCAGCTCGAGTCCTCGCCAGACACGCTGGCGCGCATCGTGATCAACGAGCGCACGGGCACGATTGTCGCGACGTCGACGGTGCGGCTCTCGCAGGTCGCGATTGCGCACGGTTCGCTCACGATCACGGTGAGTTCGAACGTCGGGGTCAGCCAGCCCAATGCCTTCGGCGGCGGCCAGACCACGGCCGTGCAGAACACGCAGACCGCGGTCAACGAGACGAAGGGCGGCTTCCAGGTCATCAACGAACCCCCGACCATCGAGCGGCTCGCGGCGGCCCTCAACGCGCTGGGTGTATCCACGCGCGAGATGATGGCGATCTTCCAGACTTTGAAACGCTCCGGCGCCCTCCAGGCCGAGCTGGTGATCAACTGAGCGATGAGCATCGCCCCCGTCACCTCCACTCCAGCAGGCGCACCCACGGGTTTCAATGCCGCGGCGGTCCGCAACGCCACGCCCGCCGCCCAGCGCGCGGCCGTCGCCGCCCAGTTCGAGGCGATCCTCGTGCGCCAGCTCCTCGGCAAGACGATGAATTCAATGCTGGGAGGGGCCGAAAGCGGCGCCGCGGGCAGCGTGTATGGCGACATGCTCGCGGATACGATGTCGCAGCAACTCACCGCCGGCCGGGGTCTCGGTCTCAGCCGTTTCATCGAGCAACAGCTTACCCCGCGCGGCGCCCAAGTGCCGCCGGCCGAACTCCCCATCACGCCGCCTGCCCCGGCTACTACGCCGGTCGTGCCGGCCACTTCCACATGAGCCAACCCTGGGAATTCATCGCCGACCAGCTGCGGGCCGAGCTCGCCGAATACGGCGGCCTGCTGCACCTGTTCGAGGCCCAACAGCGGAGTCTGTTCAATCGCGACTCCGAAGCCGTTCTGCGCTTCGCGGGAGAGATCGAGGCGCAGGCCCGCGCCGTGTCCGACCGCCGCACGCGCCGGGAGCAGGCGGTCGCAGGCTTCGCCGCGGCGAATGGCCAGCCCGCTTCGGCGTCGCTGCGTTCGCTGCTGCCTTTCATCACCGCCGAGGTGCGTCCGCTGTTCGAGGCGCTCATCACGGAGGTCAATCTGCTCCTGCACCGGGTTCGACGCACCAGCCGCCACAACCACACGCTGCTGGCGCGCGCGGTCGAACTCCACCAGGACACCCTGCAGCACCTCCGGCCGCAGGCCTTCGTCAAGACCTACTCACCCGCCGGCCGCCTGGCCGTGGCGGCGGCGCCGCTGCCCGGCACGCTTCGGGCGGCTGGCTGATCCGCGATCCTCACCCACCATGGCCGGCATCTACGCAACGCTCAACCAGACGGTGATGGCCCTCTCGGCGCACAGTCGGGCGATCGAGATCACGGGCAAGAATCTGGCCAACGTGAACAACCCGGATTACGCGCGCCAACGCGTGATCTACGGTGACCGTGGCACGGTGGTCACGCCGCAAGGCGTGGAGAGTCTCGGGCTCGAGGCGCTCGGAGTGCAGCAGATTCGCGACGGACTGCTCGACCAGCAGGTCACGCGCGAAATTGCGCTCAAGGCCATGTTCCTCGCCGAACAAGGCGGGTACCAGCAGGCCCAAGCCAGACTTGGTCAGACGATCGACCGGTCCAACGCGGCCAGCGGGGCGACGGTGGGTGACACCAACGGCCTCGCCGGGGCGATCGACTCATTCTTCAACGCCTTCCAAAGTTTAGCCTCCCGCCCGTCCGACGACGGCGAACGCCAGCTCCTGCTCCAGAAGGCGACCATTCTTACCGACCGGTTTCATCTGGCCGACACCCGGCTCGCGCAGGTCCAGAGCGATCTGAACGCGGAGATCGCGTCCGACGTCAGTGAGGCGAACGGATTGCTCTCGGTCATCGCCGACCTCAACGCCCAGATCGGCCGCCTCGAGCTCAACGCCCCCGGCACCGCGGTCGATCTCCGCGACCAGCGGCAGGCGCAGATCGAGAAGCTGGCGGCGCTGCTGCCGGTGGAAGTGCGCAGCGTGAACAACGGCCAGGTCCAGCTCGTCACCAAGGACGGCGGCGGCGCCGATGTGATTCTCGTCGATCTCGCGAACGTCCAGGGCACCGTGGCGTTCAACGGCACCCAGGTGACCGCCGGTTCGCCGGCGACGGTGCTGGGGCTGGCGGGCGGTTCCATCCAGGGTTCGCTCGCGGCACGCGACGGCGCCGTTCAGACGCTGCGGGATGAACTCGACGTGCTGGCCCGGCAGTTTGTGAGCGCCGTCAATGCCGCCTACAATCCCACCAATGCCACCGGGGACTTCTTCGTCTCCAGTGGAACGACGGCCGCCACCATCGCCCTGGTCGGCTCCCTCACGGCGTCGAACTTGAAGGCCAGCGACGGCGGTCCGGCCGGTGACAATACGATCGCCCGCGCGGTGGCGGGACTGTCGGGCCGCAACTTCTCGACGGGTGGCGGTGACTTCATCGACGGCACTTTTTCCAGCTTCTTCGGCCGCAGCGTGAGTAAGCTGGGGCAGTCACTTTCCGATGCGAACGCCCGCGTTGCAAACCAGTCCGGCATCGAGCGGCTCGTGCGGTCGCAGCGCGACGCCGTGAGCGGCGTTTCGCTCGACGAGGAGATGGCTGATCTCATGAAGTACCAGCGTTCGTTCCAGGCTTCGTCGCGGGTGTTCAATGTGCTCGACGAACTCCTCGACGGCATCGTCAACCGGCTCGGCGTGGGCTGAGCCCCGGTCTCCACCGCCACTCTAAACCCACTTTTCCGTCATGCGCGTTTCCAGCAACACCCTGTCCGAAAATCTCATCCGGCAGATCCAGCAGTTGGGCTCCCAACAGACGCGGCTGCAGACGCAGGTGGCGACGGGGCAGCGGATCTTTCAGCCGGAGGACGACCCGGCGTCCGTGGGTCGCGTGCTCGCGCTCGAAAGCGAGCAGCGGGAAAATTCCCAGTTTTTCCGCAACATCGATCGCGCGCTCGAGGTGAGCCAGATCTCGTTCGCCGGACTGCAGAATCTCAAGTCCGCGTCCGATCGCGCGACCGAGATCGGCGTGCTCGGCGCGGGCCCGCTGGGCTCGGACGCGGCCCGGGCGTATGGCGCCGAAGTCGACCAGCTGATCGAGCACACTCTGCAGGTGGCGAACACCAAGCTGCGCAACGACTATGTTTTTGCCGGTACGGCGACCGACGCGGCGCCTTTCACCGCGACCCGCAACGGGGCCGGCAAAGTCACGGGTGTGACCTACGGCGGCAACGCCAGCCAGGCGGAGATTCAGCTGTCCGAGAGCTCGAACATCGCCCCCGGCACGAGTGGCACGACCAATGCCGCCATCGGCAGCTTTCTGAACCAGCTCGTCGCGCTGCGCGACGCGCTGAACGCAAATTCGGTGCCGGCCGTGACGGCGGCGCAGACCGGCATGCTCGCGAGCGAGGACATACTCGTTTCCGCGATCGCCGAGACCGGCGGCGTGCAGATGCGGATTGAGGCG
>JBEIHL010000504.1:0-3781 GCA_040381375.1 Opitutaceae bacterium | reverse complement strand
GGGCGCACCGGCCTGGTCGAGGAAGTCGTCGCTGATCCGGTATTTCACCAGCGAGGTTTCCCACTGGTTGGCAATGATCGTGATCCACATCAGCCACAGCCGGCCGCGGGGATCGAGAAAGAGCACGGGGTTGCAGTCGGGAAACTCCTTCACGTCGGCGAGGAGAAAGGGCGCGCTCCAGGCCGCCGCGCCTTTCTTCTTCCGCGCGCCCAGGATCCGTACGTCGTCGGCCCAGCGTTCGCCGCTGCCCTGGAACCAGCCGACCAGCAGGTCACCGTTCGGCAACTCCACGAGCGTGGAACCATGGGCGTGCTCGGCCTGTACCGGGAAGATCAACTCGGTCCGGAGGAACGCCCGGGCGTCGGCCGGGGGCGACGGAGCGGCCCCCATGATTGCGGGTAACAGGAAGATGAATACGCTGACCGCGAGGGCGGATACGGCGCGGCGAGGGGCGGTGCAGGGTGGCATGGTGGGATTCGGCGGCGGGCGCGAAAGGGCAGAAGGGCTGAGGTAGGATCGGATGTTCATCGGCTGGCTAGTCCAGCAACTCCGCCCCGGCGATGCCGCGCTCGCCCGCCACGACGTAAAAGAGGTACGTCCGGCCGTCCTCGCGGAAGATGCAAGGGTCGCGCAGTTCGCGGAACAAGGGTCGGGGCATCACCCGCAGCCTCGTCGCCTTGATGAGTGGCATGTTCGCACCTTCGTACTCGCGTTCGGGCACGAGCACGTTCTCCGGAGGCGAGAGGCGCCAGGTTCTCCAGTCGCCGGTCATCGTCACCCGTGAACGCATGATGACCTCGGGAACGTCGCCGGCGCGGCTGTAGAATACCGTCAGCACGTCGCCATCGATCTTGATCGCGGTGTGCCGGATGGCGCCGTCCACATCCTCATCGCCGCCGCGCAGCGTCCGGCCGACGGCCGTCTCCGACGGCGGCAGGTCCGCTCGCGTCTTTTGCCCGGCGGCGGCGGCGAAGTTCGGATTGCCCACCTCGAAGTCATCCAGCCCGTCCTTGGACCGGGCGAGCGCCGCGCTGCGATTGATTGCGAAGTAGTGCCCGTCCCGCCGGAAGACGCGAAAATACGGTTCTCCGATCGGCCGGCGGTTCACGGGTTGAAAGTTCAGCCCGTCCTTCGACCGGGCGACGCCGGAGCGATGTCCCCAGGTTTCGGCGGGATCGATCTGGAAGTGGAAGTACATCCGGATCTCGCGTTTCTCATCGTCGACATGCACGTCCGGCGACGCGAGGTGCCTGCCCCGGACCTCTCCAGCGGCGGCCCCCGCGGTCTCCCGGGCGACGGCGACCATCTGGCTGAGTTGGAGCGTACCCGGGACATGGATCTTCCACGGCCCCTGCAGGTGGTCCGCGTAGGCGAGCCGGATGTAGGCGCCGCGATGGTCGGCGAAATAGAGGTAGTACTTGCCGAGCGGATTCGGCAGCCAGGAGGGCACCCGGATCAGCGACGGCCCCGCGATGTTCACGCCATCGGTCCCCGGGAGCATCTCGGGACGGATGATGGGATTGGTCTCGAAACGAACGACCTTGGGCGGAGTCGCGATCGCGGACGGCACCGCGCCCGCGGCCGACGTCGACACCGCACCGAAAATGACGCGAGGAAGCGCCGCGACGACGAGTGCTGCGACGACCGTCAACCGGATGCGCGGGCCGGAGTTCATGGCTTCAAGCGATACACCGCCAGGTGGTCGTACTCGCAACGAACGGTGGGTCCCATCTGGCGCAGGCCGATCCAGCCGCGGTGATTCCAAACCGGACCGTGGCTGCGGCCGTCGTCGTCGAACGCCACCGAGATCACATCGTCGACCATCAGCCGAATCGTCCCGCCCTTTTTGTATAGCCGCACAACTTGGAGCTTCTCCGCCGGCGCCTCGCGAATCCGGTCGGGTCCGGTCGCGACCAGGGCGAAACCAGGGTTCTTGCGCACGTTCACCGTCCCGCGGCCCGACGCCCAATAGGAGATGTGGTAGCCCTTGATATCCCCGCTGTGGTACTGACTGAAACCGCCGTTCCGCGGCTTCAAGGCCGGGTCGAAGATGCTCTCGCCGTTCATTCCCCGGGTGCTGAAGAACACGATGTTCAGACCCTCGTTCCGGTCCCGTGGACGCACGGAGAATTCGAGCAGGAACTCCGCCGGCAGCTCCGTCGTGAGCCAGCAGACCAGGCTGCCCGGCCGTTGACCGGGATCGGTTTCGAGCACCAGCCTGCCGTTGGCGATGCTCACGCGCGTCCCTCCTTCGAGCCGCCACCGGCTGACCTCGGATGGGTCGTCGAAGCCAGTCCGATACACCGGACGGTCCCAGTCCACGTCCGGCGGAATAAATTTCTGTCCGACGCTGGGGTGGAACGGCAGCTCGGGGTCATCGGCCCCTGCGGCGGGCAGCACCAGGCCGCCGAGCGCCGCGATGAGGGCGAACACCGGCAGCGGGCGACGGGGAGGACGTTGCAGCGTCGGGTGCAGAGCGGTTCTGGCCGGAGCGCGGGTAGCGCGCGCGGAGCGAGGTCGGAGCGCCATGGCGTCCGCCTTCAGAATCGGCCGCTGATGCCGGACTTGATCTCCGGATTGAACGTGTCGGCACCGCGCTTCCGCCCGGGAACGTAGAAGTACGACTGACCGTCGAGGGGGTCGCCCAGGATGTTGATCACATCGGCATACACCGTGAGATGGCGCGTGATGCGTTTGCTCACGCTCAGATCGACTCTCCTTCTGCCGAACTCTTGCCCTTGGGTCACCGGATTGGCAGATTGACGAATCAAACTACGGCGCGCGAAGTTTTGGTGCAGGCGCACCGTCCATCCATGGTCGATGTAGGAAAGACCGACGTTGCCGGAATTGCCGATCCGCTGCGACAGGTACTCCCCTGACGGCTCCAGCCAGGTGTGATTCGCGTACATGCCGAATCCGCGCCAGAAACCAGGCAGATTGGAGAACTGATGCTGCACGTTCATCTCGAGGCCGCGCAACCGGGCGGAACCGCCGTTGGTCTGGCTGCGCAGCAGGTAGCCGGCATACTGGCCATTGAACCCGTTGTCCACGCCCGGGCCGATCGTGCCGATGTCGCGAGCGAAAATGAAGTCACTGACATCCTTCTGGAATACGCCCACCGAGACGAGACCGGCCGGCCGGAGATAGTACTCGAGCGAGAAATCGTAATTGTCGCCCCGTTGCGGCTTGAGCGCGGTGTTGTTGGCCGTGACGGTCTGGGTCTGGTCGTTCGCCGAGTCGTTAGGAATAATGGTGCCGAAATTGGGCCGGCCAATGCCCGCCGAGTAGCTGAGTCGCGCCTGCAGCTCCCGTGTGATCTCATAGCGAAAATGCACGCCGGGGAAAACATTGCGGTACTTGCTGTCGTTGGTGACTCGATTGCCATACTCGGCCTGAGTGCGCCGCAGGTTCTCCGCCTCGGTGACAGGGCCGACCCACGCCGCCCGGCGGGCCCGCTCCTCGGGAGAGATGAACTGGAACGTCCCGGTGCCCTCGACCCGCGTCTCCTCGATGCGCACGCCGCCGAGAATTCCCAGCCGTCCGAATTCGGTGCCGCCCATGGCATACGCCGCGTACACGGACTCCGAGGCGTGCCGATCCGCGACGAGTTGCTGCCGCAGCGTGGTGACGGGGTCGATCCGGAAGTACTCGGGCCGCGTTTGCCACTCGTGAACCACGGTCGGAATGTGGAACCAGCGCACATCGGGCATCGTTCCCCGCAAAGCCCTGGGTTGATAGTTGTAGTATTGATCGAAAAAGCGTCCGAGCTGAGCCCCGCTCG
>JBEIHL010000503.1:0-3787 GCA_040381375.1 Opitutaceae bacterium | reverse complement strand
TCCGCCGCCGCGGCCGCCGCAGCCCGTTGTTCCGCGGCGTCGCGCGACTCCCGTCGCAGCCGGTAAGCCACGGCGAGCGCCCAGAGTCCCACTCCCGCCCCAACCAGCGCCATCGTCTGCAGACGCGCTTGGCGGAAGGTCGTCATCCAGTGCGTCGCCTCGACGTCCGCCACGAGCCAGCCGAGCAACTGGCGGGTCTGCGGGTGCCGCAAGGCAGCCTTGGCGGAAAACTGCGGCAGCCAACCCTCGCTGATCACGGGGCCCTCGAGAAAACTCCTGCCTTCCGCGAGCCGGTCGAGATCCGCGGGCGTCACGTCATGATGGATCACATGGGTGATGCCCTCATCCACCCGCGGCAGGGAATTGAGCACGAGCATTTTTCCCGACCGCCACGTGGCGATGTAGAGGAACTTGAAATCCGGGTTGTGCTCGCGCACCCGCGCCATCTGCTTCCGCAGCGCGCCGTAGACCGGTGCCCGGGTGTGGGGCGCGGTCGCGACCGCCACCGGCCGGCCGTCGGCATAGCGCCGCTGGTCGATCTGAGTGATGCGCAGCTCCGGACCGAGGGCTTCGGCCACGGCCTGTTGATCGAGCGCGAGCACCGCGGTGTCCATCCGACGCAGAAAGTTTTCCTCAAACGCCCACCGGGCACTGCGTCCGTACCAGACCGCGAGCAACACCCCGCCCGCCAGCCAAAGCACGAGAGCGAAAACCGCGCGGCGCAGGTCGCGGCGCAGCGCCGGCGGCGACTCGAGTCCCCCGGTCGCCACCAACAGCCGCCGCCGCCAGCCGGCCTGCGCCAGCAGCACCGCGACCGCCAGGCTGGCGCCGGCGGCAAACAGCGCGAAATGCGACCAGTCGGTGGTGCGCCGGCCTTCGCGCACCGCATACGCCCAAGGCCCGTGAGTGGCAATGAACGGCTGCACGGCCAGCAGCGCGCCCGTCAGCCGCGACACAAGCTGCGGCGCGACGCGCATGAGGCGGACGGCTGCGATCACCTGGATGACCGCGAGGGTGAACCCGGCGTCGACCGGCCGAAACGAGCGGGCCACGACGAGGCCCGTCAGAACGACGCCTCCGAGGATCCGCCAGCCACGCTGGTGACGGACCCCGTCGGTGGCGCCCCACCCCAATGCCGCAGCACCCGCCGCCTGGGTCAGGCCCATCGCGAAATCGAGGCGCGTATAAGGGGTTTGGAGGTGCTGACCCAGCAGTACGAGTTCCAGCAACGCGCCGACCAGTCCGCACGCCGCCAGCGCCACGAGCCAGCCATGCTCGACGAGTCCATGCGCACCTTCCTTGCGCCGCCATTCCGCGCCGAGCACGCCACCCCACGCGACGAGCGCGAGAAACCAGAGATAATCCTGGTGCGTCGTCCATTCTTCGAGAATCCGCAGGGCTGGATTCATACGTGCGGCATCGGGGTTTGATGCCGGCAGCCGCAGCCCGGGCCAAGGTCGAAATCGAGGGCGGGTCTCATCTTATCAAGCCGCGGGCGGCGGCGGGCGGCCCCACCAGGATTCGTCGTTCAGCACCTTCAGGCGTCCGTCCGCGAGCAATGAAAAAGAGGTCCGCTCACCGCGCCCGGACCAGAGCTCATGGTGAAAGCTCAGCCCAAACCGCCAAGGCGTTCCGCCCAGCCGAAACTCGTAGAGCGGGCGGAGCCGGCCGAAGGGCGACGCACTTTCGAAGAGGGGCCGCAGGCGTTCCCAACCGGCGCCATCGGTCAGCTCGATCACCGGCGCCGGGGCCCGCGAGGCCGAGGCCGGGGTGCAGGAGTCGCGCCAGCAATGGGAGAGTACGCGCAGGAGGAGTTCGTCGGGCGGAAAAACCTGGCCCGGCGCGAGCAGATCGTCGCGCGCGAGCGGGACAATGAAGGCGGGGCGGAAGAGCGGAGAGCTTGAAGCCATGGAAAAACGTTTCTTAGCCGCGTTCACGCCGGGCTCATGAACTCCGCCCGTTCCAGCAGGAGCGCAAGGTCCGCATCAGCCACGACGCCGCTTCGTTCGAAATACGTCGGCGCGTCAACCAACAGAATCCGCAGCCACGTACCCGACGCGTGGTGAACGAACGGCGGCAGGGCGAAACGGCCGGCGAGACCGAGGTGCCCCGCTCCGCGCCGCATCAGCCGCGCGCCTTCACCCCGGTGGTTATCCGCGGCCACGACGACCAACGGGTCATCAAAGGCGGCCAGCAGCGCCGACATGCCGCGGGCGAGAGTCACCGCCACCAGCGCCGCATGGCGACCCGGCGTGACGGCCCAGCCGGAAACTTCCGCCGGGGTGCGTCCGAGCCGGTTACCGGCGGCGACGACGTCTGCCACCGCCCTCTCGCAGTACTCGCGAAAAACGGGACCGGTCGACTCGAGCAGGGTGCCCAGGTGCAGGTACTCTGGGACGAACTCGCCGCAAAACAGCCGGGCCGACACGGCGCCGACCACACGGTCGTCGTGATCGACCGCCAGCAGCCGCCAACTGCCGCGATCGCAGGGGAGCCGGCCGCGCCCGCCGAAGAGCCGGAATGCCGTCTCCCAGCGCGCATGCCCGGCCGGGTCGATCCGGCGTTGGCCAAACCGCTCCAACCCGTCCGCAAATGCCCGGGTATCCGACGGCGTGGTGACGACGAGGCGGTAGCCCGCGGCGGCGAACCGGCGGAGGCAGGCGCCAAAGCGCGAGTTTGCGCGGTGAGGAGTGAAGGCACGCGAGCGGGGAATCGAATCCATGAGTACGGCAGTCATTGCGGTCAGCCTTTCGTGGCGATGAACGAACCGGGGGGAATGGAATCCGGCGGTTCATCGTGCCGCCATGGTGCCACAAACCCGCTCGCGATTGCGTGGGAGCTCGCGCAAACCATCCGGGATAATTTCCCGGTTTCATTCGCCATTGTCCCAAGCATACCGCGAACCTGTTGCGGTTAGATCGCCTCACGCCTGAAAAGACCCCCGCCCGCGTCGTTCTTGTGGAGGACCACACCATGGTCCGGCAGCTTCTAGCGCATCTCGTGCGCGATGAGCTCGGCCTGACCCTCGCCGCGGATTGCACGACGGTGGCCGAGGGACTGGCCGCGCTGCTGCGCGAGAAGCCGGATCTCGCGATCATCGACTGGATGCTGCCCGACGGCCGGGGCTTCGATCTCGTCCGTCTCGCCGGTCCCAAACTCGCCCGCACCCGCTGGCTGTTCATGTCGTCGAACGAGCAGGGTCATCTCGTCCGCGAAGCCGTATCGCTCGGCGTGCACGGCTTCGTGATGAAACGCTCCGAGCTTTCCACCCTGCGCACCGCGATCACGCGCGTGCTCGCCGGGGAAAAATTCTACTGTCCCGACAGCTCACGCCTCCTGATCGAGAAGATGGTCGATGAGGGCCGCACCGTTGCGGTCAACCTGACGCCCCGCGAGCGCGACGTCCTGCGCGGCTTCGCCCGCGGCGATAATCCCAAAGTCCTCGCCAGCCGGCTCGGCCTCAGCACGAAAACCGTGCAGAACCACCTCGTGATGCTGAAGGACAAGCTCGGCCTGCATGAGCCGGCGGAGCTGGTGCACTATGCCATCAAGCATGGGCACATCGAGGCGCCGTAGGGGCAAGGGGCGATAGGCGATAGGCGATGCGTCGAGGATCCTTGGTTTGCAGTGCGCCGCGGTGTCTATTATACCAATCTCCCTTCCGATTTAGACTCTCAAGAGACAGAAATACTAAACCACAGATTTCACAGATCACACAGATGACCGGCAGGTTCTGTCTATCTGGGTCCATCTGTGTGATCTGTGGTCAAAGTCCAAAAGCTTGGGG
>JBEIHL010000502.1:0-3801 GCA_040381375.1 Opitutaceae bacterium | reverse complement strand
TGGCGGACCTTTCCCGTTGTCTGACCGCCGTCGAAGACATTGAGGTCAACCGAGACTCCGGCCAGCCAACTGTCGCCATGACGCGACAGTCTCCAGCCGTGGTCGTACTGGTAGCTGGCGAAGGCGTTGACCGTCGGTTTGCGGCCGCCTCGCGCGGACTCGACCATCGCCTCGGCGGCCCGGACGCGGGCCTGAAGGCCGAGCAGTTCGGGCCGGGCGCTAAAGTCGCGTGTATCCGGCAGGGTGAGACGGGACAGGGCGGGATCGTCGGCGTCGAGTTCGACGGCCACGTCCTGAGCCTCAAGCCCGAGGACGAAGTTGAACGCGCGGGCGGCGAGGGAGGCGCCGTGGCGCGCAGACGAAAGCGACTCGCGGGTTTGGGCGAGCTGGACCTCGAGGCTGAGCGGGTCGGCTTTGAGGAGCTGGCCGGCATCGAAGCGAGCCTGGGCGGCGGCGACGGCGGCTTCATAGGCGCGGGCGCCGGCTTCGAGCGCGCTCACTGCCTCGCGGGCCTTGCGCAGGTTGAGCGCGGTGCGGACCACCTCGGTGGCCAGTCGCTGGTGGGCCGTGCGTTGGTCGAGACCGGCGGCTTCGGCGCCAGCCTGGGCAGCGGTGCGCCCGGCGGAAGCCCGGCCGCCGGAGTAGAGATTGTACGCGATCGTGCCCGTGGCGTTGAGATTGTCGATGTGGCCGGGCCGGTTGAAATCGAGGCCGAAGTTGAACGCGCGCTGATTGAGGATCGCGCCGAAGGCGGGCATGGCCCCATTGGTGGAGGTGTACCGACCGGACAGCGAAACCTGCGGGCGCCACGCGGCCTGCGCTTGGTCGACGAGAGCCTGGGCGCCGTCGATGCGGGCTCGTGCGACGCGGGCATCGGGACTCTTGTCCAGCGCCGTGGCCACCGCCCGATCCAGCGTCCAAGTCTCGGCGTGGAGCGCAGCCGTGACTGCCACGGTAACGAAGGAAATGACGGCGGGAAGTGTTCGCATGGCGGAAGAGCGCCGGAGCGTCAGATGAAGGTTGGAATCAGTTCCGGCGCGCGATTCCGCCCCAGTGGATGGTCCCTTGGTCGTCGAGCCACCCCAGTTTGCGCAGCACCAAGCTCGGTGGGCAGAAGCCGGTGAAGACGGATTGGATCAGATTGAGGCCGGCGAAGGCCGGGAGCAGTAGCCACCAGGGACTGACGAAATGGGCGAGGGCAACCCCGGCCAAGACGACGGTTCCAGCGAGCAGGCGGATGAGGGAGTCGATCTTCATGGAGAGTTCGGTTGACTAATATGAGCATATACGCATATAGTTGCCCGCATGTCAAGCGTCTGTTCACTCCTTTCCATGCCCAAGAAGATGCCGCTTTCCGATGATGCGCTCGAACTGGTGGCGCGTCGTTTTGCCGTGCTCGCCGAGCCGATGCGGTTGCGGCTGATTCAGGCGCTTTTCGAAGGGGAAAAGAACGTGAACGCCCTGGTGGTGGTGAGCGGTGGGTCGCAGGCCAACATTTCCCGGCATCTGCAAACCTTGACGCAGGCCCACGTCCTTTCGCGGCGGAAAGAAGGGCTGCAGGTTTTTTACGCGATTGCCGATCCCTCGATCTACAAGCTGTGCGAACTGGTGTGCGGCAGTCTCGAGAAGCAGTTCACGAAACACGCCGAGGTGCTCGGCGGTTGAGGAGGCGGGAGCGGTCCGCCCTCGCCGTCGGATGATCCCCGCCTAGCGGGCCAGATCGTAGAGCGCGTAGCCGGCGAAAAGATTCGGCAGCGCCGGGCACGGGTCGTGCCAGTTCCCGGCGAGATGGGCACGGCGGGCAATGCGGATGCCCTTGAGGGCGCAGAAGTGTTCGAAGTCCGCGATCGTGACCGGATTCGCCGGGCGGCTTTCGAACCACTCCGTGGTGTACACGGCGTTGCGGATCTTGCGCCCGCGCAGCAGCGTATTGAGCCGGTTCTTCCAGAAGCCGTGGTTGACGAAACCGACGGTGAGAGTGCGGCCGACGCGCAGGGCCTCGAGAATGACGGTGGTGGGGTCGGCAAGTTCCTGGACCGTGCGCGAGCAGATGACGCGATCGAAATGCTTTTCCGGAAACGCGCGCATGAACGCGGTCATGTCGCCTTGGTACGCGGGCAGCCCGCGCCGGACGCAGGCGCTGATCTTGGCGAACTCGAGATCCACGCCGACGGCGGAGACTTTTTTCTTCTGCACGAGGTAGTCGAGCAGCACGCCCTTGCCGCAGCCGAGATCGAGCACCCGGGTGTTGGGTTCGACCCACCCCCCGATGATCTCCATGTCGACGGTGCGCTTTTCGACGTTACGGGTCATATAAGGCTAGGAGAGATAAACCACGAAACACACGAAACACACGAAAAGCAGACCCAGAAGTATGGACCCATGCATTGGTTTCGTGTATTTCGTGTGTTTCGTGGTTTACCGTCTGCCGGGTCAAATCGAGTAATCGAATTCATACGGCTGGTCGCGTTCGAGGAAGCCGCGGACGAGGGCGTAGAGCTCCTCCGACTCCAGCAGAAACGAGTCATGACCAAGGTCGGTGTTGAGCTCGGCGTAGCTGGCGCGCCTCCCGGCGCGCAGCAGCGAGAGGGCGAGGGTGCGGTTTTGCTCCGGCGGGAAAAGCCAGTCACTGGTGAAGCCGACGACGAGGGTCTCGCACTCGACGGACGCAAACGCGCGCTCGAGCGAGCCGTAGGCGGTCGCCAGGTCAAACTGGTCGAGCGCGCGGGTGATATAAAGGTAGGAGTTCGCGTCGAAGCGGTTGATGAACGTCTGCCCTTGGTGGCGCAGATAGCCTTCGACCTCGAACTGGACGTCGAAGGTGTATGCGTTGGGATTCGCGCTCTCCTTTTTTCGCCGCCCGAATTTCCGGTCCATGCTGGCGTCGGAGACGTAGGTGATGTGCGCCATCATGCGCGCGATCGCGAGGCCGACGCGCGGCCCGCCCTCCTTCGGATAATCGCCGTGGTTCCACGCCGGATCCTGCATGATCGCCTGGCGTCCCACTTCGTTGAACGCAATTGCCTGCGCGCTCTCGCGGCCCGTGGTGGCCATCGCCAGCACGCGGCGGACGAATTGTGGATACTCGATCGCAAACAGCAGCGCCTGCATGCCGCCCATCGACCCGCCGATCACCCCGTGCAGTTCGCTCACGCCGAGATGTTCGAGCAGCAGCTTCTGCGCGCGCACCATGTCGTGGATCGTGACGAACGGAAACAGGATGCCGTATGGCCGGTCCGTTTCCGGATTGATCGAGGAGGGGCCGGTCGAGCCCTGGCAACCGCCCAGGACGTTGGCGCAGACGACAAAAAAACGCCGGGTGTCGACCGCCTTGCCGGGACCGATGAGATTGTTCCACCAGCCCGGCTTCCGGTCTTCCGGCGTGTGCCAGCCGGCGCAGTGATGGTCGCCGCTGAGCGCGTGGCAGATCAAAATCGCGTTGTCGCGCGTCGCGTTGAGCGTGCCGTAGGTTTCGTACCGCAGGGTGAACCCGGGGAGGATCTGGCCGCTCTTGAACGTGAAAGGATTGCGGCAGACGAAATCCCGTGGCGTGACGATGCCGACATCGTTCACCGCGCGGTGGCGCGGCACGGCGTTGGCGGGTGCGGCGATTTCCAAGTCGTCTGTCATCCGGGTTCGACAAGCCAACCATCACCCGCGGCGCGACGCAAGTACCGACTGGTTTATGACGCGTGGGTGCGGCGACGCGATTTCAAGGTGGAGCAGCCTGTCCCCAGGCTGCTTTTCGTGTTACAGAATCCGTCCTTGTTTCGCAGCCCCATGAAGCAGCGTGGGGACACG
>JBEIHL010000501.1:0-3803 GCA_040381375.1 Opitutaceae bacterium | reverse complement strand
CTCAACGTCGTCTTCGAAGACATCCAGTACAAGGCGTACCGGAAAAACGTGCTCGAGAAGGGCGTCCGCGCCGACGGTCGCGACGCCAAGTCGCTTCGTCCACTTCACGCCCAAGTCGGCGTGCTACCCCGGGTGCACGGCAGCGCCGCGTTCCAGCGGGGTGACACGCAGAACATCGCCCTCACCACCCTTGGGCCGACCAAGGAAGCCCAGGACATGGACGGCCTGACCGGCGGCGCCACGTCGAAGAGCTTCATCCTTCATTACAACTTCCCGCCGTTCTCGGTCGGTGAAACGGGCCGCTTCGGCGCCCCGGGCCGCCGCGAAGTCGGCCACGGCGCCCTCGCCGAGCGTTCGCTCGTGCCGGTGCTGCCGCCAGAGGACGTGTTCCCCTACTCGATCCGCGTCGTGAGCGAGATCATGGCTTCCAACGGCTCGACCTCAATGGCGTCGATCTGCGGTGGCTGTCTCTCCCTCATGGACGCCGGCGTACCGATCATCGCTCCGGTCGCGGGCATCTCCTGCGGCCTGATGACTGAGAACAACGAAGACGGCTCGATCAAGAAGTGGGAGACGATCACCGACATCCTCGGTGAGGAAGACCACTTCGGCGACATGGACTTCAAGCTCGCGGGCACCACCAAGGGCATCACGGGCTTCCAGCTTGATTTAAAGATCAACGGTCTGCCCTTCGACATCGCTCGCCAAGCCATCTTCCAGGCCCGGGACGCGCGCATTGAAATCCTGAAGACGATGCTCGCCGCGCTGCCCGCGCCCCGCGCCGACCTCAGCAAGTTCGCCCCGCGCATCCAGACGATCCAGATCGATCCCGAAAAGATCGGCCTGCTCATCGGACCCGGCGGCAAGACGATCCGCCGGATCACCGAGACGACCGGCGCGCAGATCGACATCGCCGAGGACGACTCCGGCAAGGTGTTCATCTATTCGAACAACGGCGACGCCATGGCCCGCGCCATCGCGGAAATCGACGGCCTCTGCGGCGGCGGTTCCGGCGGCGGTGGCGGTGGCGGCACGCCGATCGAGGTCGGCAAACTGTATCACGGTCGCGTGACCGGGATTAAGGAGTTCGGCTGCTTCGTCGAGTGCACGCCCGGCAAGGAAGGCCTCTGCCACATCAGCGAACTCGCCGACTTCCGCGTGCGCCGCACCGAGGACGTCGTCAAGATGGGCGACATGATCTGGGTGAAGTGCATCGGCATCGACGAGAAGAGCGGCAAGGTCCGCCTCTCGCGCAAGGCCGCCATGAAGGAAATGGACGCCCAGAAGGGCGCGCCCGCCGCAACCGCTCCGGACGCCGCTCCGCAGCAGTAATCGGGGCTCTCCGCTCCGACTCAATTCAAGCCGCGACTTCGGTCGCGGCTTTTTTGTGCCCGGCGCGAGCGAAGACGGAAGGATACCCCGAGCAAGATGAAGTGTTCTATTGCTGACAGCCCCGCCCCGATCGCCGTTTTTTAAACCCATGCGTTTCCTGGTCACCAACGATGACGGCATCGAAAGTGTTTTCCTGCACGAGCTCGTCCACGCCCTCCGCGCCGGAAACCATGAGGTCTTTATCGTCGCGCCCAAATGCGAACAAAGCTGGGTCGGCGCCGCCAAGTCGCGCAACCGCCCCGTGCACGCCACCGCCGCCGACCGCGGACTCGGCTGCCCCACGTGGATCGTCGACGGTACGCCGAGTGATGGCATCAACATCGCCGTCGGCCATCTGCTGCCGAGCACACTCACCATCGACGCCGTGCTCAGCGGGATAAACATCGGACTCAACGCCTCGCTCGGTTTCATCATCGCCAGCGGCACCATCGGCGGCGCCTGGGAGGGCGCGCTGCACGGTCTCCCGGCGATCGCGTTTTCCCAAGACCTGACCCACGAAGTCTACGACAACCTGAAGCGCGCGGGCGACGTACCCGACGCCGAATTGCACGCGACTCTCCGCGTCTCCGCTCAGCACGCCGCCCGCCTCGCTCCCGAACTCGCGGCCGCCACGCTGCCCCGCAGCTTCATCGTGCATAACGTCAATTTCCCGTTGCCCTGTCACCCGCACACGGAGGTCCGCCGCACGGTTCCCGCCCGTGTCGTGGTACCCGGGCTTTTCAGTCCCGCGGCCGACGACGGTACGCATCGCCTGATCTTCCGGCTCGGGGACGACCTGTCGCCCCCGGAGCCGCTGACCGACCGCGCCGCCCTGGCCGCCGGCCACATCAGTCACACCGTGCTCGATTACAAAAAGATCGGGCAGTAGGCCCCCCTGGGAGCGCGGACGTCCTCGTCCGCTGGTTTGAGCCGAAGACCAAGTCGTCCACGCACCGGCCAGAAACCCTTTGCGTCCACCCGCCCGACCACGACGCTAGGCGTGAAACATGCCGGCCGCCTCCAAGCCCACACCCTCCCGACTGATCACCTTCCGGAACGCCTTCATTTCCGGCGCCCTGATGGTGGCACCGCTGGTCGTGACGATCTGGGCATTCCGAACGATCATCGACGTGGTTGGCGGCACGTTCCGCCCCCTCTACGAAAGCTACCTGCCCGGGTCATTGCAGCGCCTGCCGTTCTTCTGGGACCTGGTGGCGACCGGAGTCGTCATCCTGCTCGTCACCCTGCTCGGCTACCTCTCGAACTACGTCTTTGGAAAATACTTTCTCAGCATCGGCGAGCGGCTGATCCAGCGCATTCCCGGCGTCGGCGCGCTCTACAACTCCGTCAAGCAGATCGTCGCCACGTTCGGCGCCCAGAACCGCAATCTGTTCAGCAAGGTCGTGCTGGTGGAATTTCCCCGCAAGGGCACCTGGGTCATCGGCTTCCTGACCAATAAGCAGCAAGGCGAGCCGCACGGCCTGACCGGGGGCGAGAGCTGGACGATCTTCGTCCCCACCACCCCCAATCCCACCAGTGGTTTCCTGATCCTCGTGCCCCGGCCAGAGGTGGTGGAACTCGAGATGTCCGTTGGCGACGGGATGAAGATGATCATTTCCGGCGGGGCCGTGATCCCCGCCTGGCCGGCGGAGGCGAAGGCCGCCGCGATCGCGCCGTAACCCGCCGCCCGGAAACCGGCTCCGTCCCGTGCCCGCGCAGTTGCTGCAAACGGACGCCTTCGTGCTGCTGAAACGCCCCCCCACGGACACGTTTCAAACCCTGAGCGTGTTCTCCGCCGAACACGGTCCGCTGCTCGTGCTGCAGCGTATCCGAAAAACCGCGACGGCGGGCGCGGGCACGCTGGACCTCTTCGACGAAGCCGCGCTGCAGCTCGAGTCCTCCAACCAGGGACGGACGTGGTTCATCAAGGAGGCCCGGCTGATCACGCATCACGGCGGCATCGGTCGCAGCTACGACGCCCTGCGGCTCGCGTCCGCTCTCGCCGCCCTCGTCGCCCGGCACCACGTCGACGAGTCCAGCCGTGCGCCCGTCGCGGAACTCCTGCGGTCCGCCTTCGCCGCCTTCGCCACGAGTCCGCGCTCCGACATCGTCTTTTTCAAGAGCCTGTACCGATTCGCCCGGGACGAAGGCTACCCCGTGCGGGAACAGTGGTTCCCCACGCTGCCGGCGGCGGACCGCGCCGACGTTGCCACCCTCCTGAACCGCCCGCTCGCGGAGCAGACGGCCAACCCGGAAACCGTTGCCCGCCTGCAGCGCCGGCTCGACGAATACCTGCGCGGCCACACGGAAATCATGGTCGACGCGGCGCCGGCGGAGCGGCCCGGTTCGTGAAGTCACCGGCACGGCACCGTGTAACCAGAAGTTGGATGCACCCGCATGATCTTTGACCTCGACCAGCGCACCGCCGCCCT
>JBEIHL010000500.1:0-3819 GCA_040381375.1 Opitutaceae bacterium | reverse complement strand
CCGCATCAGATCGGAATGCGGACGAGGGCGTCCGCGCTCCCAGGGAGGCGACCAGCGGCGTGGGGACACGCCGCTCCACCTTTAGCCGGAGAAGGTTTCGGCGCTGCGCCGGGTTTCGCGGAGCGGTTCCCAGAGGCGGAACAGCGAGTGCCGGCGGAAGATGTGCAGGTGCCCGAAGGTATGGAGATCGAGCAGCACGGTGCGGCGGTGGGAGCGGGGGCGGACGAGCAGAAATTTCATGGTCGGGAGGCGGCTTAGTTCGAATGCGTGCGGAGCAGCCCGATCATGACGCCCTGGATGATCAGTTCCTGGGCGGGCAGGAGGTCGGGGTAGCGTGGGTTCTCGGCGCGGAGGAAAGGGCGGCCGCGTTGCAGGAGGTAGCGCTTCAGGGTGGATTCGCCGTCGATCAGCGCGGCGACGATGTCCTGCGCGCGCGGCTCGCGCGGCGTGAGGAAGACCGTGTCGCCGTCGAGGATGCTGGCCTCGATCATCGAGTCGCCGCGGACCTTCAGCGCGAAGAGTTTCGTGTTGGGCCGGACGCCGAGCGACTGGGTGTCGACCGAGATGTAGCTTTCGGCCTCCTGCACCGCCTCGACTGGCAGGCCGGCGGGAATCGTGCCGAAGAGTGGAATCTCGGCGAGCACGCCGCGGCGCGGGTGCGAGGAGGGGAGGAGGCCGCGGGCCTTGCCGTCGAGGCGGCGGAGGGCGCCCTTCTCGGTGAGAGCGTCGACGTGACGCTTGATGCCGAACGGGCTCGCGAGCCCGAAGTGCGCCTGGATCTCGCGGAGGGACGGAGCCACACCTTGCTGGCGATGGTGCGCGTTGATGAAATCGAGGACCTGCTGCTGTCGGTCGGTGAGAGGTTCGCTCATAGTGTTCAGGTGAACACTTTTTTCGGCGAAGGCAATGGCGCGATGCGCGGGAAAGTGATTTTTACAGTCAGGCCAGGGGCAGAGATAGCAGGGCCCACGAAACACACAAAACACACGAAAAAGCTCAGACCTTTCGTGTGATTCGTGTGTTTCGTGGGCTAATTCTGATTCCTACCACCCGTAGCTGCGCTTCATGCGGAGCGGTTGATAAAGATCCACCGACAGCTCCTGGAGGAAGCGGCTCGGGGTCTGGAGCATCGCGGGGCCGCCCTTCGTGTTCACTTTGGGGAAACACAGGTACAGTTCGTCGCGGGCGCGGGTGACCGCGACGTAGAACAGGCGGCGTTCCTCCTCGACGTCGCCCGCCTCGATTGCACGGCGCAGCGGAAAGCTGCCGTCGGCCAGGCCGATCAGGAAAACGACCGCGTACTCGAGCCCCTTGGCCTGGTGCACGGTCGTAAGCCGGAGCGCATCGGCCGCGGGGTCGGCGGAGCGGTCGCTCGTCTCGCTGTTGAGCAGCATCACCTGCGCGAGCAGTTCCTGCATGTCCTCGTAGCGGCTGGCGAAGCCGATCATCGACTTCAAATCGTCGAGCCGGGAAACGTAATTCGAGAACGCGCCCTCAGGTAGTCGCCGTACCACCCGTCGATCGCGATCTCGACCGCGTTGTGCGGCTTCATCGTGCGCATCATTTCCTTCACCTGCTGCAGCGACGCGACGAACTTCGGCCACTCCTCCTTCGCGTCCTTCGGCACGCGCGACGCGACGTCGTCGGTGGCGAGCGCGTCGATGAAATCCTGCTGCATCAATCGCGCGTGCTCGAGCGCGGCCGCGTGCAGCTTCTGCGCGTTCTTGTCGCCGACTTTCGGCAGGAGCACGGCGACGCGGTTCCACGCGGCGGTGTCGCTCGGGTTATAGACGAAACGCAGCAGCGCCACGAGGTCGCGGATGTGCGCCTGCTCGAAGAAGCGCACGCCGCTCGTGATCTGATACGGGATCTGCAGGCGCGCGAGTTCGAGCTGGATGTCGAGCGCCTGGAAGTGCGCGCGGTAGAGGATCGCGATGTCGCTCAACGAGCAGCCTTCGTCGAGCAGGCCGCGCACCCGCTGCACGATGAACTGCGCCTGCTCGCGCCCGTCCATCGTCTGCACGAAGAACGGCTTTTCCGAATTCGCGCGATGCGGCCGCAACTCCTTCTCGAACGCCCGGCCCTTCGGCTGCGCGAGCAGGACGCCGTTGGCGAGCGCGAGGATCTGCGGGGTGGAGCGGTAGTTGGTTTCGATCCGGTGGATCTGCGTGCCGGGGTGCCGGTCGGGAAACGTGAGGATGTTTTCGACGTTGGCGCCGCGCCAGGTGTAGATGCACTGCGCGTCGTCACCGACCGCCATCACGCGGTGATGCGTGCCGATGAGGTCGACGATCTGCGACTGGAGGACGTTCGTGTCCTGGTACTCGTCGACCAGCACATGCCGGAACCGGTGCGCAAAATACTCGGCTGTCTGCGGTGACTTCTTCAGCAGGTCGAGCCAGTGCTCCAGCAGGTCGTCGTAGTCGAGCATGTTGCCCGCGCGTTTCTTCTCGGCGTATTTCTTCGCGAAGAGCGGGACGCGATCGATGATGCCTTCGTGCTGCGGGAAGAAGCGCTGGATCGTCTCGGCGAGCGGCAACTGGGTGTTGCGCGACATCGAGATGATGGCGTGCAGCGGGCCGGGTCGCGGGTGGGTCTTGTCCTTGAAGAAACCCTTGTCGGCCTGGTCGACGGCGTCGCGCAGCACGCCCTCGGATTCCTCGGCGTCGAGGATCGTGAACGTGCGGGGCAGCCCGATCGTCTCACCGTGCATGCGCAGCGAGCGGTGACCGATGCTATGGAACGTGCCGCCCCAGAAACGCGCGGGCTCGACGCCCGTGAGCTCGTGCACGCGGTGGAGCATTTCCTTGGCGGCCTTGTTGGTAAAGGTGAGCAGCAGGATCTCGCCCGGGCGGACGCCCTGGGAGAGCAGGTAGGCGACGCGGTAGGTGAGGGTGCGGGTCTTGCCGGAGCCGGCGCCGGCGAGCACCAGCAGCGGGCCGGGCGGGGCGGTCACGGCCGCGTACTGCTCGTCGTTGAGTTCACGGCGGAAATCGATCGGGGGAAACCCGCGGGGCGAGGAAGAGGAGTCCAGAGCGAAATCCATGCGGAAGCGTGGGCGAAAGGAGCATGGGCGCAAAAACGCGACGGTGGCGCAAAGAAAATCACGGCGAATACGAAGGGGTGGGACATTTTTCCCCCGGGAGCGCGGACGCCATGGAACTCACGGCTGGCTTACCTTTCCCAAGCCGCTATGCCTCTCGCCATGAAGACGCTGCCGGTGCTGTTGTCGTGTGTCGCCGCTCTTTCCGCCGCTGCCCAGCCGGCGCTTACGGTCTATAACCAGGGGTTTGCCGTGGTGCGCGAACGGGTGCCGTTGGACCTGAAGGCAGGCGAGACCCTGGTGCAGTTCGCCGGGGCGACGGCGATGCTCGAGCCGGATTCCGTGGTGCTGCGCGACCCGGCGGGGCGCGTGCAGGTACGGGTGCTGGAGCAGAGCTACCGGGCCGACGTGATGTCGCAGGGCGTGCTGCTGGCGCTCAACGAAGGGAAGCACATCGACTTTGTCGTGCGCGACCAAAGCGCGAAGGAGCACCTCGTCCGCGGCCAGATCGTGCGCAGCGGCTACACCCCCGGGGGCGAGCCGGCCGCGCCGATCATCGAGATCGACGGCAAACTGCGTTTTTCGCTCCCGGGCGAGCCGTTGTTTCCCGCGCTGGCCGGTGACGGCATCCTGAAACCGACGCTCACGTGGACGCTCGGCACCGCGCAGCCCGCGAAGTTTGAGGCCGAGCTTGGCTACATCACCGGCGGTCTCGGCTGGCAGGCGGCGTACAATCTCGTGGCGCCGGAGAAGGGCGAATTGCTCGACATCGTCGG
>JBEIHL010000499.1:0-3819 GCA_040381375.1 Opitutaceae bacterium | reverse complement strand
TGGGGACAGGCTGCTCCACCTTGACCAACTCAGAACCGCCACTCGAGTCCGGCGAACGCCCCGACGCCCAGCGCCGGGTAGCCGTTCACGTCCTCATAACGTTCGTCCAGCAGGTTCTCGATCCGGGCCTTCACCGTGATCCGGTCGCGAACCTGCCAGCTTCCGTAGATGCGCAGCACGGTATAATCTTCGCCGTCGACGACCCGGAACGTTCGGGCGTCCACGTCCTCACGCTGCGCCACGTGAGCCCAGCCAAAACCCGCCACGATCGTGCGACTGAAATCGCGCGTGACGTCGACGCCGGCCCGGTGCCGAGGCCGCCGCAGGAGGCGCGTGCCGGCCGTAAGGTTGTCGGCTTCGAGGAAGGTGTAGCTGGTCCTCAGCTCGGTGGCGCCGAATACGAGCCGCGCGGACACTTCGGCGCCCCGCGTACGGGCGCGCTGGATGTTTTCCACGCTGCGGAAATTCGGCGTGCTCGCGATCAGGTTGGTGAACCGCGTCTCGAAGCCCGTAACGCTCAACGTCCCGCGGCCACCGGACAGATACCAATCCGCCCCCGCATCCCAGCCGCGGGCGCGCTCCGGTTCGAGCCCGGGGTTTCCCTGGTAGAAGGCGCTTCTTCCATAGAGATCGAGGAAGCTCGGCGAGCGAAACGCGGTCCCGTAAGTGGCGCGCAGTTTGACGGCGCGCTGCGCCACGAGCCACGCCAGGGTGCCGCGACCGGTCGTGGCGCGACCGAACGTGTCGAAGTCGTCATTGCGCAGGCCCGCCGTGACAAACACGTCCTCCACCGGGCTGAATTCATCCTGCAGAAAGACGGCGACCAAACCCTGCTTTTCGTCGATCGCCCCGAACCCGGTGTTGCGGGTGTGATTCGCCTCCGCCGTCACCCCGCCGGTCAGGCGGTGACGCTCGAGACCGGAGAACGTCGACTGCGCATCGAGCACGGCCCGCCGGTTCTTCACCACCGTCACCGCGGTCTGGCGCCCGACGCGCGGGCTTTCCGCCACAAAGCGACGATCCTGCCCGCCCACCACCGTGTGCGCCGTCCAGCCCGGCGCCAGCGTCAGGGTCGCAAACGCGGTCGCCAACAGATTGGCCTCGCGGGTCTCGTTGTCGGGGTCGTTCGTGTAACGGTCGCCCGGATCGCCGTACACGCCATGAAACCAGCGCACGGTGGCGCCGACCTCCGCCCGCTCGTGCACGCGCCGGTCCAGGCGCAAGGTCGCGTTCTGCGAGGTGAAACCGTTGTTGGCCCGCTCGTTCTCGGTGCGTCCACCCTGCGCGGAGAAGTTCCACGCCGCCGGACCTCGTACGCCTTGGGCGGATACGGCGCCCTGGACGGTGCCGAAGCTGCCCGCCTCGAACGCCACCCGCCCCGCCGGTTCGCCTGCCCCGCGCTGCGCCCGCAGCGACACCACCCCGCCCACCGCCTCGCCACCGTAAAGCGTGCTCTGCGGCCCGTGGGCGACCTCGAGGCTGTCGCAGGCACTCACGCACGCGCCGCCGAGGAAGACGGCGTAATCGGTATTCGGATCGTTGAGACGCAGTCCATCGACGAGGAACAACGCCTGGTTGGAGTTGGCGCCGCGCAGGAAGACCGACGTCACCGCGCCACCGCCGCCCGAAGCCGCGAGCGGCGCGCCGGTCGCGAAACCGAGCGCCGCCGCCAGGGAGCTCACCTGACGCCGCGCCAGTTCCGCCGCCGAAAATGTTTCCACCGCTGATCCGACCGTCGCCGGCTCCGCCGCCGTCCGCGTCGCACTCGTCACATACGGCGGCAAGGGAGAAGGCGGCAGGCCGATACTTGTAGCAGCTCCTGTTGCAAACAACGGCCTGACCCCTTGGGCATGACCGACCCCTTGGGCATGACCCGCGCCCAGCGCCAGGCCGAAGCAGAACGACATCCGCGCGGCGGCCGCGGTAGGAAAAGACAGAAAGGTCCACACCCTGGCGCGCACGACACGCCGCCCGGCCCGGCACCGCAAGCGTATTCTGTTTCAGTACGTATCAACACATGCGGATGCGCCGATATGAGGCCTTGCCAACCGGTCGATGCAAAGTACTTTCGCCCCGATGAATCCGTCGACGCTTCGCCCGCACTCGAGAGCCGAGCTCTTTCGCCTGCTGTTCGCCTCGCGGATCGCCGTGCTGGACGGTGCGATGGGATCCATGATCCAGACCTACCAGCTCGAGGAGGCGGATTTCCGCGGTGAGCGGTTCAAGTCCCACCCGCACGACCTCAAGGGCAACAACGATTTGCTGGCCATCACGCGGCCCGACGTGGTCGAGCGCATCCACGCCGACTACTTCGCCGCAGGGGCGGACATCGTGGAGACGAACACGTTCAGCAGCACGTCGATCGCGATGGCCGACTATCATTGCGAACCACTGGTGCGGGAGATCGATCTCGCCGCGGTCGCCTGTGCGCGCCGGGCCGCGGAACGCATGGAAGCAGCTTCGCCCGGTCGGCACTGTTTTGTCGCCGGCGCCATTGGGCCGCTCAACCGCACGCTGTCGATGTCCCCTGACGTCAACCGGCCCGACTACCGGGCGGTGACCTGGGATCAGGTCGTCACTTCCTATTCGGAGCAGATCAACGCGCTGCTTGACGGCGGCGTGGATGCGCTGCTGGTGGAGACGATCTTCGACACCTTGAACGCCAAGGCGGCCTTGTTCGCGATCGAGAGTGTCTTCGATGCCCGCGGGGAAGCGTCGCGGGTGCCCGTAATGATCAGCGTGACCATCACCGACGCCTCGGGCCGCACGCTTTCGGGCCAGACGATCGGTGCGTTCTACCACAGTATCGCACACGCCAAGCCGTTTTCTGTCGGGATCAACTGTGCCCTCGGCGGCGCCGCGATGCGGCCCTACGTCGAGGAGTTGTCGCGTCTCGCCGATTGCTATACGTCCTGCTACCCGAACGCCGGACTGCCAAATGCGTTTGGCGGATACGACGAGACGCCGGCGGATATGGCGGCGGTGCTCGGCGAGTTTGCCACCAAGGGCTGGGTCAATCTCGTGGGCGGCTGCTGCGGCTCCACCCCAGCCCACATCGCGGCCGTCGCCACGGCCGTGAAGGCCGTCGCTCCGCGCATGGTGCCGCAGGCGAAGCGCGCCCTCAAGCTGAGCGGCTTGGAGCCGATGGCGGTGGCGTGATCAATGATGCTTCCCGTTATTCGATTGATGATCTCCCCACCGGAGCGACCCGGTTCCCTCGTCACCGGTTGAGTTACTCCCCTCGTCAATCGCAGGTCATCCGTCATCGACCATAGCTCTCAATTCACCCGTGCTTTCCTCCGCCTCCACCTTCCTCGTCATTGGCGAGCGCACCAATATCACCGGCTCGCCCAAGTTCTCGAAGGCGCTGAAGGCGGGTGACTGGGACGCGTGTCTCGCCATCGCCCGCCAGCAGGTCGAGAGCGGCGCCAACATCATCGACATCAATGTCGACGAGGCGCTGATCGACGGCGAGGCGACCATGGTGAAGTTCCTCAACCTCATCGCCGCCGAGCCCGAGATCTGCCGGGTGCCGATCATGCTCGATTCGTCGAAGTGGACCGTGCTGGAGAAGGGGCTGCAGTGCCTGCAGGGCAAGGGCATCGTAAACTCGATCTCGCTCAAGGACGGCGAGGAGGAATTCCTGCGCCGCGCCCGCCTCATCCGCCGCTACGGCGCCGCCGCGGTCGTGATGGCCTTCGACGAACAGGGTCAGGCCGCGACGCGCGACGAAAAGGTCCGCATCTGCACGCGGGCGTACCAACTGCTCACCACGCGGGCCGGCTTTCCGGCCGAGGATATCATTTTCGATCCGAACAT
>JBEIHL010000498.1:0-3821 GCA_040381375.1 Opitutaceae bacterium | reverse complement strand
CCAGCCCGGCAACATTCGGCTTGGCCGGGCTGGAGCCCGGCGCTCCTTGGGGAAAGCTCAGTTCCGGGGCAATCCGTTGAGGTAGCTCAGCACGCCCTCGGTGTAGTCGCGCTCCACCTGCTCGGAAAACGGCGAGGTGCGCGGCTCGTAGCCGCCGTCGCGGAACGCCTGCGCCGTCGGCAGGTAGCCCATCCAGCCGTTGCAGTAGCCGAGGAAGAACGTGTGTCGAAATGGCGACTCGGCGCGCACGCGCAGGGCGATTTCGCAGAAGAGCTCGACCGGGCTGCCCCACAGCACGGCGTCGTTGATCCGCAGCACGCGCACCGGAATCCGTACCAGATCGGTGCCCCCGATTGATTTTGATCCGTACGCCTTGAGTTCCTCGGACCAGTCGAGCCCGGCCTTGCGCGGGGTCTCGATCCACGTTTCGCCAAGCAGGAGGTTCACGTCCGCGCCGCCGGCGGCCATGGCTTGGTTTGCCTCGAGGATCTTGTCACCGAGCAACACGCGAAACTCGCCGATATGGGAACGCGCGAGGTCCTGCACGGTGTAGATGGGAGCAAGGTTGCCCGCGGCGCCGTTGATGTACAGGGCGGGCGCGCCGAGTTTCTCCTCGACGTATGCGCTCACGATGCCCGGACCGTCGCCGCTGATCTGCAGCATCGAGGGGCCGAGGACCGTGCCGTGCATCGCGTAGTTCGTGATGAACCCGATCGGCTTGCCGTCGAGTCGCTCCAATCGGATGAGACCGATCTGCCGGTCGGCGGGTCCGTCGGGATTCAGGCCGAGCGAGATCTTGCCGTCGACGTCACGCGCGCGCCGATTGATGTTCGCCCGCGAGAATCCCGTGCCGATGGCAAGTCGCGCGGGCGTGAGTTGGGCCCGGGCCTGTTTGATGCCCTCCTTGAGCTTTTCCTTTACGAACGCCAAGTAGTCGCGGTCCCACGCGTGCTGCGACCGACCCTTGAGCAGGATGTCGTACATGCCGGGTGGACCGACTTCGGGTGTGGAGTGGCTGTGCGTCACGGTCCACCAGACCTGTTTCGGCTCGATGCCGGTCTCTTTCTTCAGCTCGGCGGTGAACTCGTCGTACACCGTCGGCGAAAACAGGCAGAGGTCCGACGCGACGAGGTAGACCTGGGTCTTGCCGTCGTCGAACGCCGCGATGCGATGGAAGATCGGGTCGCGCACGCCGGTGGACTTGCGCGCGCCGTAGCCCATGAGCATCTGCGGCGTGGACGGGCTGATATCGATCTTCACGGCCGCCGCGCGGAATTCCGCGTGCGCGGGCGAAGCCAGCAACGTCAGGGCAAGGAATAGGGGAGGGAGACGCATGGGTCGAGCGTGAGGCGCCGGTACAGCGGGTGCAACCGAGCAGTAGCGCGCCTCGCTGATTTAGGAGCGGCTGTACGCCGCGACCCGACGTAAGTCCGAACCTTCGGTCGCGGCGAAAGCCCCTTCCACACTCGATCTCGGAATGCGTGCTCCCTCCGACTGACACCCGGGATTGCTTTGGGCGGAAACGCGCTTTTGCTTTCCCTTTCCTCAGCCGTTACCTGGTTCGCGCATCCCTGCGTGCTCGGCGCGGCAACCCCCAACCCCTCCGGCGCCGCGCCCCTTTCCGCATGACGAAATTCGTATCCATGGTCCTTGGACTCCTCCGCTGGATTCCGCCGGCCGCCAGCCTTTTCGCCTCCGTTCCATCCGGGTTCGGCCAGTCCGCCGCGGTGGGTACGGTCGAGGGTCGCGTTCAGAGCGCGCGCACCGGCGAGTTCATCGAGGGCGCCCGGCTCACCGTCGAGGGCACCGCCCTGGAGACCTTCTCCGACCGGGACGGCACGTTTCGCCTGGGCAATGTTCCCGCTGGGGCCGCGCGCGTGACCGTCTTCTACACCGGTCTGCCGCCGCAGACGAGCTCTGTGGTCGTGACCGCCGGGCAGACCGCGCAGCTCGAGCTGTCGCTTGCCCGCGCCGAAGCCCGCCCGGGGGCGAGTGTCGTGAAACTGGACGAATTTGTGGTGGCCACCTCGCGCGAAATGGACGCGGCGGCACTCGCGATCAACGAGCAGCGCTTCGCGTCCAACATCAAGAACGTCGTCTCGACGGAGGAATTCGGCAACGTGGCCGAGGGCAACGTGGCGGAGTTCCTGAAATTCCTTCCCGGGGTGACCATCGACTACACGGGCGGCAACGCGCGGGACATTTCGCTGAACGGCGTGCCGTCGGACTTCGTGCCGGTGACGGTCGACGGCTTCAGCGTGGCGACGGCCGACTCCGGCGGGAGCACGACGCGCGCGGTGCAGTCCGACATGATCTCGATCAACAACCTCTCGCGCATCGAGGTGTCGTTTTCGCCCACGCCGGATTCGCAGGGGGCCGCGCTGGCCGGTTCGGTGAACATGGTGCCGCGCAGTTCGTTTGAGCGCTCGAAGCCGGTCTTCAATGCGAGCGCCTATGTTCTGATGCGCGACAACGCGCGGGACTTTCACAAGGTGCCCGGCCCGAAGCCGAGCAAGACCCGCAACGTGCATCCGGGCTTCGATTTCTCCTACGTCGCGCCGGTGAACAAACGCTTTGGCTTCACCCTCTCGGGCGGCGTCTCGACGAACTATTCACCGCAGGACAACATTCAGATGACCTGGCGCAGCGCCGGCGCTGTGACGAATGGCGCCGCCTTTCCCGACACCACGCCCGATCGGCCCTACCTTTCGCAGTTCCTGATCCAGGACGCACCGAAAGTCACGACCCGCCGCTCGGTCGGAGCGACGGTGGACTTCAAGCTGACGCCGAAGGATCGCGTGACGTTTGCCTTCCAGTATTCGTCCTTCGACGGCCGATTCATTGTTTCGAATGTGAACCTTAACACCGTGCGCGTGCCGGCCGACGGTTTCACGACCACTTCGACGCGCGGCGCCGTGGGGGCGGGCACGATCAACTCGGCGCACACGGAGCGGAATCGTTTCAACCGGACCTATATGCCGACCTTCGTCTGGCGGCACGACGGACCCGTGTGGCGCTGGGATCTCGGGCTCGGAATGTCGCAGCAGAGCGACTACAATCGCGACACGGACCAGGGCTATTTCCGGGTGGTGAACATGACCCGGACGAACGTGACCATCAATTTCGACGACATTTTCTATCTGCGGCCGCGGACGATCCGGGTGACCGACGGCACGACCGGCGCCGCGGTGGACCCGTTTGCGCTTTCCACCTATTCGATGGTGTCCGGCACCCGGCAGGCGACGCGCAACTACGATCGGCAGCGCACCGCGTACGGCAATCTGCGGCGGGACTTCTTCACCGGGATTCCGTTTACGCTGAAAACCGGCTTCGATCTGCGCGAGTCGGTGCGCGATTTCCGGGGTGGCACCATCACCTACACCTACAACGCCGCGAACCGCAGCCCACTGCCGTTCTTCGATCCGATTTATTCGGAGCGCGTGCTGCCGTATGGCTTCCCGAAATTGGAGTCACCCAGCAATCGCAAGTTCTACGAGCACTTCGTCGCGAACCCGACGCAGTTCACCGAAAACGAGAACACCACCTACCGCAATCAGGTCACCGCGTCGAAGGTGTCGAAGGAGATCGTCTCCGCCATCTATCTGCGCGGCGACGTGGCGCTCATCGACCGCCGGCTGAAGCTGGTGGGCGGAGTGCGGGCCGAGCAGACGAATGTCACGGCGGCCGGACCGTTGACGGATCTGACGCGGAATTTCCAGCGCGACGCCAGCGGACGCGTGATCCGCAACGCGGCCGGCGCGCCGGTCGCGATCGTGACCAACCCCAACTCGCTGGCGTACTCACAACTGACGTTCATCGAT
>JBEIHL010000497.1:0-3825 GCA_040381375.1 Opitutaceae bacterium | reverse complement strand
TCTCCACGATGAGGTGCTGGCGCTCCTTCCACTCGCGGAGGCGGAACGGGCCGTTCGACACGAACGGCGTGGCGCGCGTCCACTTGCCGGAGCGGTCGTCGGGCTTCGCGCCGTCGCGCTCGATCGAGGCGGCGTGCACCGGGAAGCAGACGTTGGCGCGCAGCACGGAGATGAAGTGCGGCGTGGGGCGGGCGAGGATGATCTCGAGGGTGGTCTCGTCGTAGGCGCGGACTCCGACGACATTGAAGTTCTCGAGCCGGCCGCGAGCGAAGTCCTCGGCGTTGCGGATCGGATACAGCGCATCCTTGTATTCGGAACCCAACGACGGCGTGAGCGCCCGGCGAAGGCTGTAGAGAAAATCGCGCGCCGTGAGCGGGTCGCCATTGGACCATTTGCCGCCGGGCCGCAGGTGAAACGTGTACGTGAGCCCGTCCGGCGAGACCGTCCAGCGCTCGGCCGCGCCGGGCCGAGGTTGCAGGGTTTCCTCGTCGAGCGTGATCAGCCCCTCGAAAAGCGTGCTGAGCACGTTGTGGTCGACTGCGCCGCCGGCGAGATGCGGGTCGAGAGACTGCACCTCGGCGCCGTTGCCGACGTGGAGCATGCCGGAGCGGTCGCCGGTCGAGACAGACGTGTCGCGACGGGCGCAGCCCGCGGCCGCGAGCAGGGTGAGCGCCAGAATAAAGGGTACGACAACCGGGACTGAACGCGGAACCACGGTCCGAACGTGGCGGACGCGCGCCGGATTGCAACCGGCGGAAACTCCGCGCTCCCAAGGTTACCGCCGCAGCACCGCCCAACGAAGCCCGGGCCGCCCCCCTGCGCCCGCAGCGCCGACTAGTGCCCCCCCCTGATTCCATGCTGTTCCTAGGGCCGAGGCCTCTACCATCCTCGACCATGGACGATTCTTTCTGGATCCAGGGCGTGCGGGTGGCGGGCGCTTTTCACTTGCTGACGGTGGCGCTCGCGACCGTCACACCGATCCCGGCAAACTGGGACGCCAATCTGGCGCGTTTGCCAGAGTTGCATCGGCGTTTCGCGGTCGCACAGAATGTGTTCATCGGCGGCACGATGGTGCTCGCCGGAATCGTCAGTCTTGGTTTTGCCCCGGAACTGGTGACGGGCACGGTCCCGGCCCGAATCATCTGTGCGGCGATCGCCCTTTGGTGGGCCGCCCGGCTGGTTATCCTGCCGTGGCTTCGGGTGGGACCGGAGCTGCGCACGCGCTGGCTGCGCCTCGGGTTCGCCCTTCTGCACGCGGAATGCGCGACGATGGCCGTGGTCTACGGCTGGCTGGCGGTGCGAGCGACCTGACCCGTACGACGCTCCGCGCGGTTGAGCGCGCGTCACCGCTCCCGACCGAACCCGCTCCTCAAAACTCCGCCGTCCCGGGCGTGCGGGCAAACGGGATCACGTCGCGGATGTTCCCCACGCCGGTCACGAACATGAGCATCCGCTCGAAGCCGAGGCCGAAGCCGGCGTGCGGCACGCTGCCGTAGCGCCGCAGATCGAGGTACCACCAGTATTCCTTCTCCGAGAGTTGGTGCTGCGCCATGGCCTCGCGCAGCACCTCGAGCCGCTCCTCGCGCTGACTGCCGCCGATGATCTCGCCGATGCCGGGCACGAGCAGGTCCATCGCGGCGACGGTCCTGCCGTCTTCGTTCACGCGCATGTAGAAGGGTTTCAGCGTGCGCGGATAATTGTAGACGGTGACCGGGCACTTGAAGTGTTCCTCCGCGAGAAAGCGCTCGTGCTCGCTCTGCAGGTTGTCGCCCCATTGCACCGGATGCTCCCACGTCTTGCCGGACGCGTTGATGATCTCGATCGCCTCGGTATAGCTGCAACGCTGGAACGGCCGCTCCAGCACGAAGTCGAGGCGCGTGAGCAGATCCTTGTCGACGAACTTGCTGAAGAACTCGAGGTCGGCGGCACAGTGCTCCTTCGCGTCGCGGATGAGATGCTTCACGAACTCCTCCGCCAGCGCCATGTTGCCCGACAGGTCGCAGAACGCCATCTCGGGTTCGATCATCCAGAACTCGGCCGCGTGCCGCGACGTGTTGGAATTCTCCGCGCGAAAGGTCGGGCCGAACGTGTAGATGTTCGACAGCGCGCAGGCGAAGATTTCGCCCTCGAGCTGGCCGCTCACGGTCAGATACGCCTTCTTGCCGAAGAAATCTTTCTTAAAATCGACGTCGCCCTCCTCGGTCATCGGCGGGTGAGAAGGATCGAGGGTCGTGACGCGGAACAGCTCGCCCGCGCCTTCGCAGTCACTCGCGGTGATGATCGGCGTGTGCACGTAGTTGAAGCTGCGCGACTGGAAAAACTGGTGGACCGCGAACGCGAGCCGGCTGCGCACCCTGAACACCGCACCGAACAGATTCGACCGCGGCCGCAAGTGGGCGATCTCGCGCAGGAACTCGAGCGTGTGGCCCTTCTTCTGCAGCGGGTAGGTGGCATCGGCCTCGCCTACGATCTTGAACGAATCCGCGACCACTTCCCACTGCTGGCCCTGGCCTTTCGACGGAACCAATTTGCCGCGGACCTCGATGGAGGCGCCGGTGAGGGCTTTGGCGATCTCGGCGGCATAGGCCGGCAGGCCGGCATCGGCGATCACCTGGATGCCTTTGAGGCACGAGCCGTCGTTGACTTCGATGAACGAGAACGCTTTCGCGTCGCGTCGCGTGCGGACCCACCCCTGGAGCAGGATCGAGTCGAGCGAATCCATGGCGTGAAGCGCGTCTTTGACGAGGGTGCGGGACATGGCGGTGGTGGTGACGCGGAACGAAGCGCAGACGTCCGTGCGTGGCAAACGAGGAAAGTGGAGGTTTGGCAGCCTGTCCCCGGGCTGCTTGGGCGCAAGGTCACTCGGACCTGGAAACGATTGGATTCTCCCGCAAAGACACGGAGGCGCAGAGGATCTGATCTCCGCGCCTCCGCGTCTCAAGCGCAGCGGACGCGAGACCTGCCTGGAGCAAGGCCAGTTCGCGGCTGGTCGGTGAAGACGGGTTCACCTCACACCTTCGGCCGCGGGCGCAAGTGTGCCATGCCGCCGTCGACCGACCACACCTGGCCGGTGACCCAGTCGGCATCCTCGGAGAGCAGCCACGCGATCAAACTCGCGACATTGGCCGGGCGGCCGATTTTTCCGAGCGGGTGCATCTTCTCGGAAAACGCGCGGGCCTGCTCGGAACCGAGCAGCGGGGCGGAGAGTGGCGTGTCGACGAGCCCGGGTGCGACGGCGTTCACCCGGATGTGACGCGACGCGTAGCTGGCGGCGGCGGAACGGACGAGCCCGTTGAGTCCGCTCTTCGCCGCGGCGATGGCCTCGTGACTGGGCAGGCCGGTCTGCGCCGCGGCCGAACTCACGAAAACGATGCTGCCGCCATTCTGCGTCTGCATCGGACCGAGCACGGCGCGCAGCGCGTAGAAGGCGGAGTTGAGGTTCAGATCCAGGACGCGCTGCCACTCCTCGAGCCGCGTCTGGTGGGCCGACTTGATCAGGATCGAGCCAACGCCGTGCACATACGCGTCGATGCGGCCGAACTTTGCGACCGTCGCGGCCACGGCGGCCTCGACCTGCGCCGGCTGGGTGACATCGCACACGTGCCCGAACAGACCAGGCAGTTCGGTCTGCAACGCGTGCAGTTTTTCAGCGGAGCGGCCCAGGCCGGCGAGTTGCCACCCGGAGGCGGCGAGGCGACGGGCGAGATCGGAGCCGATGCCGCCAGTGATGCCGGCGATGAGAGCGACGGGAGAGGTCATGGTTGGAGGCGGGCCGGAACACCGGGAGCGCGGACGCCCTCGTCCGCAGGGATTGAGGTGCGGACG
>JBEIHL010000496.1:0-3825 GCA_040381375.1 Opitutaceae bacterium | reverse complement strand
CTGTATTCAAATGTCCTGCACGACTGGGACGTGGACAAAGTACGGCCGCTGCTCGCCGCCTCCTTCGCCGCGCTCGCGCCCGGCGGCATGCTGATCGTGCACGACGCGCACCTGAATGCCGACAAGACCGGCCCGCTCCCGGTCGCAAAATATTCCGCGCTGCTCATGAGTGTGACCGAGGGCAAATGTTACTCGACCCAGGAGATGGAAACCCTGCTCGGCGAGGCGGGCTATCGGGACGTCCATTATCTTCCGACCGTGGTCGATCGCAGCGCCCTCACGGCCCGCAAGCCGGCGTGAGTCGCAACCCGCGACGGCAGTCGTTCGCCCCGCCGCGCACGATTGCCGCCAAATAATGCCGGCCGCAGCAACCCATGCTCCTGAAGCAGGTCAATGGATGCGGTTCCTTCAACAATAAGTGATTATCCGCGGAGCGGATTGGGTGTAGTTTGGGTCAGGACCTCGCGGAGCAAGTCACGCAATCAAGTCAATCCTTCAACGGAAAGCTGCTATGAACAAAATTATCTCCCTCGCACTACTGGTCGGCGGCATCGTGCTGATGGTGATCGGGATCAATGCCACGAATTCCTTCGGTTCCGATGTTTCCCGGTTTTTCACGGGTTCGCCCACCGACAAAGCCATCTGGATGCTCATCGGCGGCATCGTTGCGTCCGTCGTGGGTTTGGTGGGACTGCTGCGTCGTCCGGGACGGCTCAACTGATCGGCGGCGGGCCGGAGGGGTGGTCTGGCCCGGCTTCGGGCTGACCGTGGTACTTCCGATGATGAACCCGCAGACGCCAGATCACGAGGGCACAGATCCCGACCTTCACCACGTCGACGGCGATCAGGACCGCGATCTTCGTCGTGGTCGGAGAGCTGCCCATGTCGCCCATCAGGATGGAGACATAGGACCGCGCCACATAGATCGGAAGACATACCCAAAAGTAGAGCCGCAGCCTTACGCCCGCGAGGGCCAGCAGGTAGTTGCGGACAACATAGGGCAACCCGGGGATCAGCGCGGCAATCACGCCCACCGCGGCCTGCTCGTCGGGTGGAATCTGCGGGAGCTGGACGTGTCGCCGCGCAATGAACCGCTGCAGCGGTTCACGCAGGAAGCTGTGGGCCACCAGGTACGTGCCCAGGAGGTGCACGGCCGTCGCGCCAGTCACGACCACGCCGCCCCAGATCGGGCCGAATCTCGCCCCCGCGACCAGGTAAACGACCGAGATGGGAAATCCCGCGATCGGCAGGAACGCCATCACGGGCAAAACCGCGAGCGGATGCAGCCCGTCAATCCATGCGATGACGCCCTTCCAGTTCAACCCGGTGTAGCGGAACACCCAGGCCGCCCCGAGCAGCGCCACCACCGCCACCGCCACCAACCACCCTACCTTTCGACGGTGCTTGGTAAGTCCAAACAAGAGTACCTCGCGCGCCGAACGCAGCCGCACGGGCGGCGGCTGATCGCGGTCCTCCCCGCCGTTTGCATCCGGGTCGCCCGAGGGTCGGTGTGGTCCAAGGTCGGTCATGGGCGTAAAGGGCATCAAGATGGACCACCGCACGCGTTCGAAGTGACGTTTCACCGCGGCGAACGGGAACTACCGCAAACGACCCGACACTCTTGATTAGCCTATCTCGCCTTCCCCATCGCGCCACTCATGCGAGCCTTCTGGAAAAAACTCCACTGGTTCCGCCAACGGGTGAACAAGCCTTCGGGTGCGTCGCCGTCCACCGCGCCGGGCCGCAACCGGCGCGGGTGCTGGATCAGCTTCATCGGCGGCGCGGCCGTGATCCTGGGGGCCTATTATTTCTGGTACACCTCGGCCCGGCTGCTCACGGAGCCGATTCGAATCGATTACGGCCCGACCCACGCCTCGTTCGCCAACGCGATCGGGCCGATGACCGGGGCCGATTTTACCGAGGGCAACCAGATCAAAACCCTGATCAACGGGGACGAATTTTTTCCCCCGATGTTGCGGGCGATCCGCGAAGCCACGAAGACGATCACGCTCGAGACGTATATCTGGTCCTCCGGCAAGATCAGCAACGAGTTCATCACGGCGCTAACCGAGCGAGCGCGCGCAGGCGTCAGAGTGCACGCGCTGCTCGACGGCGTCGGTGGCATTAAACTTGGCCGCAGCGATCGCAGCCGTCTGGCGGACGCGGGCGTGCAACTCATCGTCTACGGTCGCGAGCATTGGTGGCAGGTGAAGCCCAACATCAACCACCGCACCCACCGCAAGCTGCTCATCGTGGATGGTCGGATCGGTTTCATGGGCGGAATGTGCATCGACGACAACTGGCTGGGCGATGCCAACGTCAAAGACCTGTGGCGCGAAACCATGGTGCGGGTCGAGGGGCCGGCGGTGCGTCAGATGCAGGCGGTGTTCGCGCAAAACTGGCTGCAAACCACCGCGAGTCTCCTGCTGGGCGAGGACTATTTCCCCAAGCTGCCCAAGGCCGGGTCGAGCATCGCGCATTGCTACAAGAGCGGACCCGACGAGGGCCCCGAGGTGGCGCGGCTCGGATACCTGTTCGCCATCGCCTCGGCGCGAAAATCCATCGAGCTGTCCCACGCCTATTTCGTGCCCGACGACCTCGCGATTACCCTGCTGCTCGAGGCGATCGCCCGCGGTGTCCGCATCCGCGTCATCGTCCCGGCGATCAACGATTCGAAGCTCGGCCGTTCGGCCTCGCGGTCGCGCTGGGGCAAACTGCTCGCGGCCGGAGCGGAGTTCTACCTGTTCCAGCCCGCCATGTATCATTGCAAGACGATGATCATCGACGACGTGCTGGTCACCGTCGGTTCCGCCAACTTCGACAACCGCTCGTTTAGCATCAACGACGAGGTCACTCTCACCGTGCTGGATCCCGCCGTGGCGGCGGATCATCTGCGGGTGTTCGCCGATGACCTGAAGAAATCGAGACGCCTCACGCAGGCAGAGTTCGCCGCCCGGCCATTCTACATCAAAATCATCGACCACTTCGCCGGGATGTTCCGTTCCCAGTTCTAACCAAAAACCTGACCTGGGAGCCGGATCACGTTGGGTCAGCGCGCCGAGCCCCCATCTATCCCCGCGCCACCGGCCGCGCCGGATCCGCGATCCACTCGCTCCACGAGCCCGCGTAAAGCTTCGAGCCAGTAAGGCCGGCGTACTCCATCGCGAAGAGATTCACGCACGCCGTGATGCCGGAGCCGCACTGATGACCGACATTCGCGGCGCGCCGGTCTCCGAGCAGCGTCTCGAATTCGCGCCGCAGTTCGTCCGCCGGCCGGAACGTCAGATCTTCCCGCAGGTTCGCCTTGAAGAACCGATTGGCCGCTCCGGGAATGTGCCCCGCCACGGGGTCGATCGGCTCGACCTAGCCGCGGTGGCGCTCCGCCGCCCGGGCGTCCACCACGAGCGATCCCGTCTGCCCCAGTCGCTGCTGCACCTCGGCCGTCGTCCAGAGCCCTTCGCGACTCGGCCGCGCCCGAACCCCGCCCGAACGCAAAGATGGCACCTCGGTCGTCGTCGCCCGCCCTTCGGCCCGCCACTTCGGCCAACCGCCGTCGAGCAGGGACACGCGGGTCAGTCCGATCCAGCGCGCCAGCCACCACAGCCGTGCCGCGTACTGGCCGCCCACATCGTCATAGGCGATGAGGCGCGACGTATCCGATACGCCATGACGAGACAGAAAGTCCGCGAACGAGTCCGGATCGGGCAACGGATGCCGGCCGTTCGTCCCGGTTTTCGGCCCCGAGAGCGCGATGTCCACCGGCGCGAAGAACGCCCCCGGCACATGCCCCTCGCGATAGAGCCGCGCGCCTTTTTCCGAATCCAG
>JBEIHL010000495.1:0-3828 GCA_040381375.1 Opitutaceae bacterium | reverse complement strand
CGACGCGCAGGACGCGGACGTCGGCGCTGGCGGTGGCTTCGGGCGGGATCATGTTTCGGGTCACGCCCGCCTGGGCGAGCGTCCAGTTCATCTTCAAGCCGTTCTCCGGTTCGGACAGGTCACGGGTCTGCAAGATGAGATGCGCGAGTTCGTAGAGCGCGTTGACGCCGCGCTCCGGCGCTCCGCCGGAATGGGACCCGCGGCCCTGCACGTGCAGGTTCACGGCCGCGATTCCGCTGGTCGCGAGCGCGAGGTTGTCGGAATCGGTTCGCGTCGCCTCGAACGAAAAAACCGCGTCGTGCTCGGAACCGAGCTGCGTGAGCAAATGGCGCGAGGCCGGCGAACTGAGTTCCTCGTCGCCGTTGATCATGACCGTGATCGTGCCGTGGTCGCGAAAGTTCAGCGCCTTGAGCATCGCCATCACGTGGAGGATCACCGCCACGCCCTGCTTGTCGTCGGAGATGCCGAGGCCATAGGCGCGGTCGCCGGCGATCCGGAACGACTGCTTCGCGAGCGTGCCGCGCGGATACACGGTGTCCATGTGCGCGATGAGCAGGATCGAACGCGTGCCCGTGCCGGTGAAGGTCGCCCGCACCATCCGGCCCATCTTCTCAGGCGTGTCGGCCATCTTGTAGACATCGGCGCCCGGAGCCACGAACTCGACCTTGCCGCCCACCGCGGCCAGTCGGGCCGCAATCAGTTCGGCGAGCCGGTCAAGCCCTTCGACGTCGCGACTGCCGGTCTCGATGTTGACGATCTCCTCGAGGGTCTTGAGCAGCGGCGCCTTTTCGCGCTGGGCCAGGGAGCGCACGGACTCGACGGCGGCGCCGCGGACGAAGGGAGCGAACGCGGCCAACCCGCAGACAAGGAGGAGAAGAGCGGGAGTGCGATTCATGAGCGTAAGCGAATCAAAGCTCCGTGCGGATCTGGTTTCAAACCAATCTGACCTCATCCGATCGTGGCTCGAGGGCGCAACCCGAGCAAACGGACGACAGGATCAACCAGATTTACAGGATGGACTGCGGGTCAGGCGGAGGTACGAAGAAATGCCGAATCCTGTCCATCCGGTCGAAGAATCAGGCTATCCACTCGCGGCTTCCGTTGCGGCGCCCACTGTCCACACTTCGAGTCCAGACGTTCCACGGCGAACGCAGCCTTTCCCCGCGCCCATGAATCCCCTTGCCTTGTTTCAGCAGCATCGGGCCGAGTTCCGCGGCCGACCGTGTCCGGGGTTCAAGGTCGAGGTCTTTCCGGATCTTTGCCGCGGCACCGCGGAAAATGACGGTGAAGAGGGCTGGATCAGCGCCGTGGATCTCGATCCGGCCACGGCCGGCGCGCGCATCGGCGAACAGATCCGTTATTTCGCCCGGCTCGGCCAGGCGTTTGAGTGGAAACTCTTCGACTTCGACACGCCCGCGTCACTCCGGGAGCTGCTGGAAGCGCGTGGCTTTGGCTGCGAAGAGCGCGAGGCCTTTCTTGCGCTTGCCCTCGACACTTGGACCGACGACCCCCGCATCCCACCGTCGGTGCGCCTCGAACGAACCCGCGACGACGACGACCTCCGGGAGTTCGTCTCCGTGCAGGAGGCCGTCTGCGAGAAGAGTTCGCCCACGGACTTAGCCCGCTACGGGCGCGAGCTGCACGCGACACCGGACACCACGTCCTTTTACTGTGCCTACGCCGATAATCAACCGGTGGCGGGAGGCCGGATCGAGGTCCCGGCCGGCCGGAGTTTCGCCAGTCTTTGGAACGGAAGTGTCGTCCGCGCGATGCGCGGACGCGGCGTCTATTGCGCGCTGCTCGCCACGCGCCTCCGCGAAGCAAAGGCACGCGGCTACCGTTTCGTCACCGTCGACGCCGCACCCATGAGCCGGCCGATTCTGCTCCGCAAAGGGTTTCAGCACATCTGCTGGACGTACCCGATGCGGTTGCCCAACCCAAACGGGGCCTGACCCTCGCCGCTTTTGGCAAACCAACAATCCCATAGATGAAGACTGAAAAATCGGCCGAACGCGTCAGATCGAGTGCGGATCATCCCGTCGACCCCGCTCCTGCGGGCGTACCGCGGCGTGACTTCTTGAAAACGTCGACTCTTGTAGCCGCTGCCGCCGCGGGCGGCGCACTCTTGCCGACGGAGGGGAACGCGGCCGAAAAGACCCCGGCCGCGACTTCATCCACGCGCAAGAAGACGTTCCTGGTCGTGGAGGGACACATTGATGACGCCGAAATCGGCGCGGGCGGCGTCTTGATTCAGGCGGCGCGGGCCGGACACCGCGTGGTGATCGTGACGGTCGCGGGCAATTACTCGAGCTGGGCCCCCACGGTGGGCCGCGAAGAACGCACGAAGCGCGAAGCGGTGGAGCTGGCGCAGAGTTTTGGCTTCGAGAAACGGTTCCTCGACCGAAACTATCACCAAACAGACGCCACCGACCTGAGTCTCAAGCGGCAGCTGGCGGACATCTACGTCGAGCTCAAGCCGGACGTGGCCTTTATCAGTCACCATGAAGACCACTGGCCCGATCATGCGAACAGCGGCTTGGCGGCAAAGGACGCCTTCATGTTTTCGCACGGCCTTTCCCATGATTTGCGACCGCAGCGCAGCCCCGTGATCTACGCCTATGGCGTGACACCGGTGCAGACCTATCAGTTTGAGCCGGATGTTTACTACGATGTCACGGACGTGATGCCGGAGTACATGGACCTCATCTGCCGCGTTGAAGCGGTTCGAACCGGGCGTCCGCTAAAGGATGAAATCCGGCACGAATTCCGCACGCTCGCGGGCGGAGGCAGGACCATGCCCTTGAGCGCGCACGCCGTCGTGCGTCTCGCGGAAGCGTTACGCTGGGGCAATCGCGCCGGCTGCCAGTTCGCGATCGGGTTTCGGACCGTATGGGGTCCGCGATGGGGCCAGAAGATCGTCTGACGATGTCCGCCGGCGAAAGACCACGCAGGTCGCGCCCGTGGAGTCAGGCTGCTTGACGAGAATTTCGGCCGACAAGACGGACGGATCAACCTCCAGCACCCCCGCACCTCGAAGCGTATTCTGACAAACTTCTTCACCCTTGGGCGCCGGCTACTAGTCACGCTCCCGAACCGGTTCACATTGCTCCGGACTCCACCGGGAGGTGATATCGAGCCATGCCAACCGTGATCCCAACGCTGAAGGCAACCGGGGCGAAGGCACTGGCGCATCCCGCGCTCGTCGGATCGTTGCAACGCGCCTACTCCGCCGAACGGGCCGCCTCCCTCGCCTACATCGGGCATGCCGCCTCGCTGCGCGATCCCGCGGCCAAGGCGCGGATCAAGGAGATCGAGCAGGACGAATGGGACCACCGCCGCAACGTCCTCGCCATCCTGCAGCACTACGGTCTCCCGGTCTCAAGGCGCCTCGAGCTTCAGTACTACCTCATCGGCCAGTTGATCGCAGGCAGCTGTCACGTCATCGGCTGGTTCATGCCCTACTTTTTCGCGGGCAAGCTCGAGAGTGGAAACGTGTGCGAGTACTTCGTGATGATGCGGCACTTTCGTGCCCTCGGCATCCGGGAGCACGACGCCATCCTGTACGAGATGGGGATGAAGGAAAAGGAGCACGAACTCTACTTCCTCGAGCAGGTGAAACACAGCCGCCTGCTGCCTTGGTTCGAGAAAGTGTTCGCGTGGGGCCGCGGCCGCAGCCGCAACGACGTCGACCTGGAGGCGAAGTACGCGATCGAGGACGGGGACCAGTACTGCCTGCGGCACGACGGCAAACCGGCCTTGAAATCGTCCTGACGACTAAGCCGGAGGTTGAAAACAGGAAGGCCGGGAAGATCGGGAAGGTGCAGACCT
>JBEIHL010000494.1:0-3830 GCA_040381375.1 Opitutaceae bacterium | reverse complement strand
CGCCACGCCCACGATGCTGTCGATGTCGAGGTACGCTGCGACCGGACCCTTGCCCGAGCCGACCTGGTACGCTTCGTCCGCCTTGTAGCGGTGAATGCAGAGCCGGTCTTCCTGGGCGAAGACCGCCACGGTGCGGAGATTGAGCTCGGTGCCGGCGCGGAAGATCCGAACGGCGATCTCGCTGCGATTGGCGGCCATCAACTTCCGAATCGGGCGCAGGGCCGGAGCGGCGGAAGAGGCCGGAGAGGGGGAGGTAGGGACGGAGGAAAGGCGCTTGGAAGGCATCGGGCGAAAGGAGTGGGATTAAGCACCCTGCGGCCCGAGGGGAAGGCGCAAATTCATGGCCTTCGCGCCAGCCCGCCATACCTAGATGGAGACGCGGTTCGCTGCTGTAGGAGCGGCTTTACGCCGCGACGGTGGCTCGATGGAACGTTCCGTCGCGGCGTGAAGCCGCTCCTACAGTCGAGCCTGTCTCACTTCGGATCGATGAACGGCAGCCGGAGTTGGTCGAGGTTCGCGCGGAAGGCCAGGCTGTAGTTGGTGCCGAACGTCCGCCGGGAGGTGTTGCGCCCGCCCTGGTAGAAATTGCGCCACGAATCGTTGGTCAGGTTGGCGCCGTTCAGCTCGAGCGTGTAATTCCGGTTGGGAAACGTATAGCGGAGCGTGGCGTCCCAGCGTTGGTGCTTGGACTCGTACACCGGGCGCAGATCGGTCGCCGTGGCCGCGGTGGTGATGGCTTCGGGGAAGAGAGTGGTGCGCACATTGAAATACAACGTACGGCGGGGCGTCATGTAGCTGACGCCCCAGTTGGCGTTCCAATCGTAGTAATTCGGCGCGAGCGGCTTCGTGACGACGCCGGCCCGGTTGGGCGCCTCGCCCTTGGTGTTGCGATTGTAGCCGCCGAACACTTCCCAGCCGCGCGCCATTTCGGGCAGGAAGGAGAGGTAGGGGCGCAGACCCTGGCGCACCGAAACCTCGAAGCCTTCAAACTCACCCTTCCCGCCGTTGTCCTGCGTGTTGAGCACGTAGCCGGCGTACTGCCCTTCGAAGCCGTTGTCGTCGCCCGGCTCGATCGATTCGGTCGAGTTGATGATATAGTTGGAAACCGTTTTCCGGAACCAGCCGACCGTTACCGTGCCCGCCGGGCGCGTGTACCACTCGACCTGCAGATCCAGGTTGCGCGAATACGTCGGCAGCAAGCCGGTGTTGTTGACCGTGACGCTGGGAATCAAGGCCGTGTCGTTCACGGTCGTATTCGGCAGGATGGTTTGGACGCCAGGCCGTGACATCGACCGGGTCAGCGCGCTGCGGAAAAGCAGGTTGGGGCTGAACCGGTACGTGGCCTGCAGATTGGGAAACAGGTCGGTGTACTCGCTCGTGGCGCGCTGCGTCTGCGAAAAGATCGCGTCGAAGAATTGCCGGGAGTTGGCGGGCAGGCCGGCCCCGAGCGAGTTGATGCGAATCGCCCCGCGGACGAAGTTCTCCGTCTTCTCGCCGCGGACGCCGCCGACGAGCGTGAGCTTGGGCGTGAAGCGCACGGTGCCGGCGAAGTAGGCCGACGTCACGTTCTGCGCCATCGACTGGGTGTTGACGCGTTGCCGCTGGATGTTGGCGGGCTGGATATCGTGGATCGCGTTGGGATTCGCCTGCATGAACTCGGCGAACTTGTACGGGTCGACGAGCGGCGGCCGGCGGATGCCGTAAAGGAATTTGTCGCCATACGTCGTCTTCTCGAACTGGGCGGCCGTCAGCAGCGGGTCGTCGGCGTTGTTGCCGATGCCGTCCGGGCCGACGTATTGCAGGACGATTTGGCCGGCCTGCTTGCGGCGGTGCAGTTGGTAGAGGCTGGCGCCGGCCCGGATGTCGAACGGAATCCTCGCTCCGCCAAAGTCGCGGCGCACGTCGAGTTTCAGGTTCCACGTGCGGTCGTTCTGGAAGCGCGGCGAGGTCTGCAGCGAAAAACTTTTGCGCGTGTTGTAGCTCGCGAGGTCGTACATGTCGGGGCCGGCGATCTGCGTCAGGGAGAGCGGCGCCGGCGTGTTCGGCTCCGCGGTCATGCGCACGGCGACCCCGTCCGGGGCGATCAAGTTGAACTGCATCGACTGGATCATGTCCGGCAGATCCGTGACTTTGGAGTCGGACTTGCCGTAGTTCGCGGAGTAGTCGACGCGCCACGGGCCGAACCGGTGTTCGACCGCGCCGACGAAGCCGTAGTTCGCGCTGACGTTGTCGCTGTAATCGTTGAACACGTCGACCAGCGCGTTGCGCACCGTGGCGTCGGTCGTGGTTGAGGTTGCGTCGACCGTGCCCGGCCGCACGCGAAACGTGTGACTGCGATTCTGGCTCAGGTATTGGTTATGGCTCGTCTTGAGCTTGAGCACGGTGTGGGAGCCGAGCTTGTAGTCGCCACTCAGGCTGTACGTGCGGCGGTTTTTGACCTGGGGACCGTCGACGAGCGTGAAGGTGTTCACGTTGAAGCGGGAAGCCTCGGAGACCGGATTCGCCGCGGTGCCGGCGACGAACGGGGAATACGTCATCGCGTAGTTGTGACTCGGATTGATCGAGTTGCTTTCGAAGTACGAGAACGAGAGGCCGAGCGTCTGGTCCAGAAACGCCTCCGAGTAATTGAGGCTGCCGCCGGGCTTGATGCGCCCGGTGGTGCGGGAGCCGGGGCCGGGCATGCTCCAGCGCAGCATCTCGCTGTTGGCCGAGAGGGTGAGCGTCGTGCTGAAGCGGCGGCCGCGCTGCGAGAACGCGTTTTTCGTGACGGCGTTGATCACCCCGCCCGTCGAGGGCGCCATCCAGGGCGGCGGCGCCTTGTAGACCTCGATCGTCTCGATGTTGTTGATCGTGGCCTGGCTGAATTCGAAGGCGCGGCTCGACGCGTCGCTGCTGCCGGTGCTCGAGCGCGGCGGCGTCCCGGCGGCGGCCGGGATCTGTCCGTCAAAAGTGAATACGGTCGCCTCCGGGTCCTGGCCGCGCATCGACACCGTGCTGGCGTCGGCATTGGAGAAGTTCACCTGGATGCCCGGCACGTACCGCAGAAACTCGCCGATGTTGCCCTCGGCGACGTTGCCCAGGGTGTCGGCGGAGATCGCCTGTACGAAGAAGTCGGACTTCTTCTGCTGATTGAGGGCGGCCGCGTTGCCCTCGACCTCCGCGGCCACGGTGAACGCGGCCAGTTGGTAGATGTTCGACGAGAGGTTGACTTCCACGCGGGCAGTTTGCCCGGCGACGACGCGGACCGTGCGCGTCTCGGGATCGAGACCGGTGTAGCTGATCTCCAATGGCACGGAACCGGCCGGGACGTCGCGCAACGTGAACGAGCCGTCGCGGTCGGTGAGCGTCGACTGGTTGGTGCCGGCGATGCGGACTTCCGCTTGGGTGAGGAACAGGCGCGTGGCGGCGTTGGCCACGGTGCCGCTGATGCTGCCCGTGCCGGTCTGGGCCAGACCGGAGGCGAGGGTGCTGATCAGGGCGACGAAGATCGCGCCGAGGCGAATCAGGGAATGACGAGGGTGCTGCACGCGCAGCGCCATGGGGGTATTCATAGGGTAAGCTAAGCTGGGACCGAAAGGGCAGGGTCGATTGGCCTCAGCTCGCGGTTTCTGGCGGTAAGAGGCGAGGGAGCGCCCATCAGACAGTCAATCCCAACGCGACGGCTGATGGCTTGTCAGACCATCGCTTCACTTGACGGACGAGGCCGGGTAACATTTCCCGTTGTAGTACCCTATGAAAGCCCTCCGCCTCCTCCTTCCGATTGTCCTGATTACGCTCGCCGCTTCGCTGCGGGCACAGACGCCACCCACGCCATATGGCGCTCCCATCGG
>JBEIHL010000493.1:0-3847 GCA_040381375.1 Opitutaceae bacterium | reverse complement strand
TCCGTGTGATCCGTGGTTAACCCAGTCCTTCCGCATTTCATGCAAGACCAACTCTCCGCCCTCCTGGCCAAGGCCGCCGCAGAATTGCCCGCGGTGGCGACGCGCCCCGAATTCGAGGCCGCCAAAGCCCGCTACGTCGGCCCCCATGGCGAGCTGACCGGCCTGATAAAACAGATGGGGGCCGTGCCCAAGGAGCAGCGGCCGGCGGTCGGCAAGCTGATTAACGAGGCCAAGACCCAGCTCACCGCCCAGCTCGACGCCGCGCTCACCCGCATCGCCGCCGCGGAACTCGCCGCCCAGCTCGGGCCCGCCGTTGATCCGACGCTCCCGTCGCCCGATGCCGGTCCGGGCACGTTTCACCCGCTGACCCTCGTGCGCGAAGAGATGTGCCGCATCCTGCGCAAGGTCGGTTTCGTCGTCGCCGACGGACCGGAAGTCGAGACGGAGTACTACTGCTTCGACGCGCTCAACACCCCGAGCGATCACCCCGCGCGCGACGAAAAAGACACGTTCTATTTCCCGACGTCCGCTCGCTTCGGCAATGTCTCGAAGAAGGTGACCGACGAGAAGTACCTCCTCCGCACCCACACCTCGTCGGTGCAGATCCGCACCATGCTCAAGGGCCCGCCGCCGATCCGGATCGTGTCGCCGGGACGCGTCTATCGTCGCGATACGACCGACGCCACGCACAGTGCGAACTTCCACCAACTCGAGTGCCTGTACGTGGACAAGAATGTTACCGTCCGCGACCTGAAGGCCCTGCTCGACTACATCTTCGCCTCCCTGCTCGGCAAGGACACCAAGACCCGTTTCCGTCCGCACTATTTCGGCTACACCGAGTCGAGTTTCGAGGTCGACCTCACGGCCACGCACCTGCCCAAAGTGAAGAAACCTTGGATCGAGATCGGTGGCTGCGGCATGGTCGACCCCACGGTATTCGAGGCGGTCGGCTACGATCCGGAGGTGTGGAGTGGATACGCTTTCGGCATGGGCCTCGAGCGCCTCGCGATGCTCCTCTACGGAATCGATGACATCCGTTACTTCTACCAGAACGACCTCCGCTTCCTGAAACAATTCGCCTGAACCTGTCCCAAACCGAAGCGCAAAGACGCAAAGGGCGCGATGTCGCGCCACGTTCCAATCTTTGCGGGCCTTTGCGCTCCTTGGCCCCTTTGCGCTTAGCTTTTTCGAAATGAAAATTTCCCTCAACTGGCTCCGTGATTACGTGCAGGTCGACGCGTCGGTCGACGAGATCTCCCGGGCGGTGACATTTCTCGGCTTCGAGGTGGAGTCGGTCCATGTGACCGGCGCGCCGAAACTCGAGCACGTGGTCGTCGGCGAAATCCTTGCCCGCGCCAAACACCCCAACGCCGACAAGCTTTCGGTCTGCACCGTCGACGTCGGCCCGGCGGGCGGCGTGAAGACGATCGTCTGCGGCGCGCACAATTGCGACGCCGGCAACCGCGTGCTCGTCGCGCTGCCGGGTGCAGTTCTGCCCGGCAACTTCCAGATCAAGCAGTCCAAGATCCGCGGCCAGTCGTCCGACGGCATGATGTGTTCGCCGGACGAAATCGGGATGGGCGGGGAGCACAGCGGCCTGCTCATCCTCGCGGGGCAGCCGGCGCTCGGCACGCCGATCAACCAGGCTTTGCCGCCCGGCGACACCATCTTCGATCTCGAGATCACGCCCAACCGGCCCGACTGCCAGTCGCATCTCGGTATCGCGCGCGAGCTCGCCGCCTGGTTCAAGCTGCCGCTCATCTACCCGCAGGAAAAATTTCGCGGCGTCGTGCCTGATGGCGCGGCGGACCGGCGTGATCTGCTCACGTCCGTGCGCGTCGAGTCCCCCGAGGACTGTCCGCTGTATTCCGCGTTTGTCATCGCCGGAATCAAGATCGGTCCGAGCCCCGCGTGGCTGCAGGACCGGTTGAAGGCAGTTGGCCTCCGTCCGATCAACAATGTCGTCGACGTGGGCAACTACGTGATGCTCGAGTCCGGCCAGCCGCTGCACGCGTTCGACGCGCGCAAATTGGGCGGTAACGAGATCGTCGTCCGTCGCGCCACCGAAGGAGAGAAGATCACCACCCTCGACGGCAAGGAGCGCACGCTCACGCACCACATGCTCGTGATAGCCGACGCCACCCGGCCCGTCGTGGTTGCGGGCATAATGGGCGGCGAGAACTCCGGGGTCTCGGCCGACACCACGGATCTCGTGCTCGAGTGCGCGATCTTTAAGCGGCAGTCGATCCGATCGACGTCGCGCCACCTTGGGCTCTCCTCCGATTCCTCCTACCGCTACGAGCGCGGCGTCGATTCGCACACGGCGCTGGAGTCAGCCTGGCGGGCGATCGACCTGATTCTCGAGACGGCCGGCGGCCAAGTCGTGGGTCCGATGTTCAAGATCGGCGGCGATGTGCCGTGGCAGCGCGAAATCGTCGTCACGCACGACTACATCACGGAGAAGCTCGGCTTCGACATCCCGGCGGTCGATATGCGCGCGGCGTTCGACGCGCTCGAACTCAACGTGACGCGGGAAGAAGAGACGACGCTACCGCCGCGGGGCGTTGCCTGGACCGTAAGCGTGCCGAGCTGGCGCGACGACCTCGACCGCCCGATCGATCTGGTCGAGGAAGTGCTGCGGCTGTACGGCACCGAGAAGATTCCCGCGGCCGTCGTGCGCTCCCCGGGCTTGCTGGCCGAAGACGATCCGATCGTGGCATTCAATCGCCGCGTGACGGAGTACCTGGTCGGGCACGATTTCCACGAGTGCGTGAACTATACGCTCCGGCCGGCGAAGGAGATCGCGGCCTGCGTCCCGGGGACTTTCGCGAAGGAACTCGCCCTGGCGAATCCGTTTGTCGAGGACCAGTCGCACCTGCGGCCGACGCTCGTCACCGGTTTGCTCGAGTCGCTCAAACTCAACCAGTCTCGAGGGGTCGCCGTTTCGCGTCTGGGCGAGACCGGGCGAGTGTTTCTCGAGCGCAACGGTCAGACGCTCGAGTGCGCCGCCGTCGCGTTTGTGATCGCCGAACCGGTGGCTGAGCGCGGATGGCTGAAGCGGGAGTCGCCGGACTTCTACGCCGCCAAGCACCACGTCGCGGCCTTGGCGGCGGCCGCCGGGGTCTACCTCGGCCGTCAGCCGCTCACGACGACCATCGGTGTGAACGACGGCTGGCAGGCGGGACACTCCGCCGCCGCCGGTGACCTCGCGCAAGGATGGATCGCCCACTTTGGTTTGCTCGATCTGGCGCAGGTGCGTGCGGCCGGCATCGAAGGCAAGGTCTACGCCGGAACGTTCGCGATCCTGCCGGAGAAACTTGGCGCCGAAGTCACGCGCCGGCGCTTCGCCGAATTCAGCCAGATGCCGGCGGCGCTGCGCGACCTTGCGCTCGTAGTCGATGCGGCCACGCCGGCCGCGGACGTCCAGAAAGCGCTCGCGAAGATTGCGCGGGCCGCGGTGGGCAACGCCTTCGCGCTCGAGAGCGTCACGGTGTTCGACCTCTATTCCGGCAAAGGCATGGCGGACGGAAAGAAGAGCTTGGCGTTCAACCTCGCGTTTCGATCCGCCGACCGGACTTTGACCGACGACGAGGTCAATGCGGTGTTCCAGAAAGTCCAGGCCGAGCTGGAAACGAGCACGCCTTACCAGATCCGGAAATAAACCAGCGTCCGCCATGTCCAACGCGCCCGAACTCAACATCGACCACATCGCGAAGCTCGCGCGGCTCGCGCTCACGCCCGAGGAGAAGGCGACCTTCGCGCAGCAGCTCGGCAGCGTGCTGCACCACATCGAGCAACTCGCCAGGGTCGACGTCACCGGCGTCGAACCCACCGCGCATGCCTTCGC
>JBEIHL010000492.1:0-3859 GCA_040381375.1 Opitutaceae bacterium | reverse complement strand
CGGCCTGCTCCTGCCGCCGGAGGCGGACTGGCGGGCGCTGCCCGGGCGGCTCGCGACGCTTGACGCGTTTGCGGCGGACTTTCGGTCGGCTCTCGAGCGGCGCGGGTTCACCGCGGATTCGTTTGCGCCGTTCTTCGAGGCGTGGCGTGAGCTCCGAGGCGCGACGTCCACCGCGGACTACGAGGCGCTTGCCGGTGAGCTTGGCCGGGCGCTGACGGGACCGCTCGCGCTGCTAAGCAATCTGCGGGACCCGCCGTTTTGGTTCCTGACGGTCGTGGAGCAACCCGCCGGACTGTCTCCGCCCGCCGGACTGCAGACGCTGGGGCTCAATCAGCTCCAGTCGTTGAACGAGCTTTTCACCCGCTACCGCTGGTCGGCGATGCGGCTCAGCTTGGTGGGCCTCGGGCTCGTGATGCTCAGCGTGTTTGTGATCTACCCGCCGGTCCGGGCGGTTCGGATCGCGCTCATCCCGGCCGGGTCCTGCTTTTTCGTGTACGGGCTCCTCGGACTCGCGGGGCAAACGCTCAACCTGTTCCACCTGTTGGGTGCCTTTCTCGGCGTGTGCCTGGCGCACAACTACGCGATTTTCTCCTCGGACAATGCGGCGTCCTCCGCCGCCCCGCCGGCGCCGGTCCGCTTGTCCGCCCTCAGCACGGCGGCGTCGTTTGGCGTGCTCGCCTTCAGCCGCATCCCGGTCATCCATGCGCTGGGGCTCACGGTCGCGCTGATCGTGCTCACGACGCTGGCCGTGGTGGAACTCGAACCGCTGGCCCGGCGGGCCAAGGCATGAACCCGACGCTGCTCTCCGCCTGGCGCACGACGCTGCGGGCCGATCCGACGGCGCTCGCGCTCGTGGATGCGACGGCCGGCGTGCGCGTGACGCGGGCGGAACTGGCGGCCCGGGCTGAGGCCTGGCTCGACACCTACGGCGGCGGGCTCGCCGGGCAGACCGTGGTGTTGGCTGAGGCCAACGGGCCGGAGTGGCTGCGAATTTTTTTGGGCCTGCTGGAAGCCAGTGCCGTTATCACGCCGCTCGATCCGGGCGAGCCGCTCGCGGCGCAACTCGCCACCGCCGCGGCGATCCGGGCGGGCTGGCTGTGGAGCGGCGGCGAGTTGCGCGCGGTGGGTGGTCGCGGCGCGCGGGCGCGGGACGGGAGACGCGTGGTGAAGCTGACGTCCGGTTCAACCGGTGCGCCGCGGGCGCTGGCGTTTAACGACGCCCAGATGCTGGCGGACGGCCGGCAGGTGTGCGCCGGCATGGACATCCGGCCCGACGACGTGAATTTGGGCATCATCCCGTTCGGGCATTCCTATGGGCTGGGCAACCTCGTGGTGCCGCTGCTCGCGCAGGGCACGGCGATCGTGGCAGGCGGCGTCTTCCTGCCGCAGGTGGTGGCAGAGACCGTCGCGCGCGAGCATCCGACGGTGTTCCCCGCGGTGCCGGCGCTGTTGCGGGCGCTGGTGGCGGCGGACATTGCGCCGGAGAAGCTCGCGTCGCTGCGGACGGTGATTTCCGCAGGCGCCCCGCTGGCGCCCGAGATCGCGGAGGCGTTTTGGGTGAAGTTCGGTCGGAAGGTGCACAGCTTCTACGGTTCGAGTGAGACCGGCGGCATTACCTTTGACCGGACCGGCGATGCGGCCCGCACGGGACGCAGCGTGGGCGCGCCGCTGCCCGGCGTGGAGCTTGTATTCAGCCGGGCGGGACGCGTGGTCGTGTCGAGTCCGGCGGTTTTCACGTTGGGCCATCGGCGGCGCGATGCCCGCCAGTTGGGAGCCTACCGCACGCCGGACATCACCGCGCGCGTGGAGACGGGCGAGGTGGCTTTGCTCGGGCGCGCGGGCCGCTGGGTGAAGATCGCGAGCCGACGTTTGAACCTGGCCGAATTGGAGCGGGCGCTGAAAGCAGTGCCGGAAGTGCGCGACGCGTTCGTCACGGAGCATGGCGGCCGCGCGGATGCGCTGGCGGCGGCGGTGGCGACCGACCTGCCGGCCGAGGCCGTGCGCACCGCGCTCGCCTCCCGCCTCGCGGGCTGGAAAGTGCCGAAGAAGCTCGTCTGCCTGCCGGCCTTCCCTCTCACCGCGAGGGGAAAGACGGATACGACCGCACTGCGACGCCGGCTCGGCGGTGAAACCTGATTCAGGCGCTACCCGCCGCGAATGAGGAAAGGCAACTGCGAGAGGTTCAGGCCGCGGGCCCGCTCTTGGATTTCAGGCAGCAGACTTGCGCCCTGGGTGCGGGCGTTGCCGAGGAGTTCCTGAAACGTTTCCTTGAGCTGCAGCGCATTGAGGGTGCGGCCGCCGGAATAATAGCGCTGCGCCAGATGACCGAGGGCGTAAGTGCTGGCGAAGGTCACCGCGGGCCCGGTGCTCATCGAGGCGAGGGTGCCGGCGAATCCGCCGCCGGCGCGTCGGACCAGGCCACTGAGAAACTTTCGCGCCATGCCTTCGACCGCTTGTGACGCGAGTCCCAGGCCAAGCACGCCGAGGAATTCCTTCACGTGGCCGGCATCGAGGGGGTGGCCGTAATGTTTGCCGACCCGATAAACGAGATGCGTCTGGATGGGCAGGACGGCGAGGGTGGCCGCCGACTGCGGAAGCAGTTCAAGCGCGCCGGCCAAAATTGCGGTCCGGCGGATGGTCGCGTCCAACTCGGCGTTGGAAGCTCGGGGCGCTGGCTTCGTCATCGCCGCGGTCGCCGCGGGAAGTGCGGCCGAAGCAGAAACGTCGTCGGCGAGCTGGAGGGCGACCGCCGACTGGTCCGGCGGTATCTTGAGCTGCTCGGCCAGCGTCGCGAGGAACTGCGTCTCGGCGGGATTGCGGTGGCCGTCGGCCTCGATGATGCAGACGGCCATTTCGTAGGCGAGTCTGCTCGACTCCGGAGTCGTCAGGCCGGCGACGGCCTCGGCCAAGGCGGCGCGGTTCAGCAGTGCCCGCGAGACGAGCTGCGCGGCGTTCGGCAGATCGAGCTGCTCGAGCAGCCCGCGGAATTGGGCGCGCTCCGACTCCGATTTCCCGCCATCGGCGAACGCGGCGGACAAGGCGACGACGCCAATGCACTCTTTTTCCTGGATGGTCATTAAGTCCGGGAAGAAGTCGGGGTGGGCGGGAATCTCAACCCCAGGCGGAGCATTTGGAATAATGTCGGGGTGTTCCACCCCGGCCCGAAGGCTAGGGGACGATGCCGACGGCGTGACCAGGGCGTGTTTTCAAATGGTTTGTCATTCTGAGCGGAGCGAAGAATCCAGCAGCGGTTACGCGGCGAGTCAGAGGTGCGGCAGTGCCAGTGGATTCTTCGCTGCGCTCGGAATGAAACGGAAAATGGTTTTTGAAGACACGGCCTAGGAAGTCCCGGCCACCAACCGCTCCACCCACCACGCATTAAGCGGGATGCCCAGCGCCAGGTTGAACGGAAAAGTGATGCCCAGCGCCGCAGCCACGCACCTGCAGGTGTTGGCCTCCGGAATCGCCATCCGGGTCGCGGCGGGCGCTGCGATATATGAAGCACTCGCGGCGAGGGTCGCCAGAACGGTCGCGCCGCCGGAAGACAGTCCCGACATCACCCCGAGCCACCCGCCGACCAAGCCTCCTGCGATCGGCACCATCACTGCCGCCGCGAAAAGCAACGGGCCGCTCTTCTGCAGTTCCGGCAGCCGCAGCGCGGCAAGCAGCCCCATCTCGAGGATGAAAAAGGCGAGGATCGGCTTGAAGGCGGTGACGAAAAGCAATTCGAACGGCTCGAACCGTTTCGGTCCGGAGATCAAGCCGACGAGCACGCCGGCGAAGAGCAGGAAAACGGATCGGTTCAGCAGCACTTCGTGGATGATGGCGCGATACCCCGCACCCGCCTGCGCCGCGGCAT
>JBEIHL010000491.1:0-3867 GCA_040381375.1 Opitutaceae bacterium | reverse complement strand
GTCTCGGGCTCGGGCAAATCCACGCTGCTGAACCACGTGATCCACCAGGGCCTGCTCACGCAGCGCCACCAGTTGACCGAGGCTCCGGCGCAGATCGGCGCGATCACGTGTGACCTCGATTTCAGCGAGATCGTGCTCGTGGACCAGTCGCCACTCTCGCGCACGCCGCGCTCCAATCCCGCGCTCTACACCGAAGCGTGGGAACTCATCCGCGAACTTTACGCGGACACCCCCGCCGCCCAGGCCGCCGGTTTCAACGCGTCATCGTTTTCATTCAACAGTGGCGAAGGCCGGTGCGACCACTGCCTCGGGCTCGGCTACGAGCGCGTCGAGATGCAGTTCCTCTCCGACGTCTTCGTGCCCTGTCCGGTGTGCGATTCGCGGCGCTTCAAACCCGAGGTGCTCGCGATCGCCTGGAACGGCCGGTCCGTCGCCGACCTGCTGGCCACAAGCGTAAGCGATGCCCTGCCGCTCTTTGCCGACCATGCCGCGATCCACGCCCGGCTCTCCAGCCTCGACGCCGTCGGCCTCGGCTACCTCACGCTCGGCCAGCCGCTCAACACCCTGAGCGGCGGTGAATCCCAACGCCTGAAGTTGATTCGTTATCTCAGCGGTTTCACCGCCGCGCCGACGCCCGCCGCAAACCGCGATCCGCAAGCTGCCCACGGCCCGGCCTTGCTGCTGCTGGACGAACCGACGACGGGCCTTCATCGCCACGACGTCAAACGCCTGCTCACCGTGCTCCACGCGCTCGTCGACCAGGGCCACAGCGTCGTCGTCATCGAGCACAACCTCGACGTGCTGAAATCCGCCGACTGGCTGATCGAGATCGGCCCCGACGCCGGCGCGCGCGGCGGCCGGATCGTCGCGGAAGGCCCGCCGGAGACGGTGGCCCAGGCCGACACCGCGACCAGCCCGTTCCTCCGCGAAGCCCTGCGCGTTCGTCATTCATTGGATGACGTGGACGCCATGTCGCTCGCGGCGGAGGAGGCCGCGCGTTACGGGCAAACGCTCGCGCCGGAAGCGCAGGCGGCGCCGGTGGTACCGACGGTGCTGCGCATCGAAGGCGCGCGGGAGAACAACCTGAAGAACCTGTCGCTTTCGATTCCGCTCCGGCAACTGAACGTGGTCACGGGCGTGTCGGGTTCGGGCAAGTCCACCCTCGCGTTCGACATCGTGTTTGCCGAGGGGCAGCGGCGATTCATGGAGTCGATGTCTCCTTACGCGCGGCAGTTCGTCGAACAGCTCCCACGTCCCGCCGTCGATCGGCTCACCGGCATTCCGCCGACGGTCGCGATCGAGCAGCGCGTCACGCGCGGTTCCCGCAAGTCCACCGTGGCGACGATCACCGAGGTCGCCCAGTACCTGCGGCTCCTGTACGCGCGCCTCGGGATCCAGCACCACCCCGACACGGGCAAGGCGGTGACCCCGCTCTCGCCGGGGCAGCTCAAGCGCCTGCTCGCGCGCGTGCTCGCCACGCCAGCCGCCCGCCGCGCGAAGCACCTGTACCTCTGCGCGCCGCTGATCCGCGGTCGCAAGGGCCACCACCAGCCGATCGCCACCTGGATCGGCAACCAAGGCTACGAACTCATGCGCGCCGACGGACGACTCACGCGCGTCGACGCCTTCCAAAAACTCGACCGCTACAAGGAGCACGACATCGAAGTGGTGGTGGCCGACCTCAAGGCCCCACCGCCGCAGGGCACCCCCGCGCGGTCGAAGGCTCGTCGCCCCTCGCCCCTCGTCTCTCGCCCCTCGGCCTCCGTCCTCGATACGGCGCTGCGCCTCGGCAAAGGCACCTGTTTCCTGCTCACGCCCGACGGTACGATCCTCTCGTGGTTTTCGACCACGCGCACCGACATCGAGACCGGCGAGTCGTTTCCCGAGCTCGACCCGAAGAACTTTTCGTTCAACTCGCCGCGCGGCTGGTGTCCCACGTGCCGCGGCCACGGCCGGGTATTTCCCTGGATGCTCGAGCCGGTGGACGAGGACGAAGACGATCCGGCAGCGCGCCTGCGGGAGTTCGGCATCGATTCCGCGGACGACGTCGCGGACTCCGGCCAGCCGTGTCCCGAATGCCACGGGGCGCGACTCAATCGCGTGGGTCGCGCGGTGCGCCTCCCGCTCCAGCGGAAGCGGCCGCCGATCTCCCTGCCGGAATTGCTGCACAGCACGCCGGCGCAACTGCTCGCTCATCTCCGCGCGCTCGACCTCGATCGCCGCGGCCGGTTGATCGTGCAGGACATCCGGCCGCAGATCGAGGAGCGGTTGAAGTTCCTCGCCCACGTCGGTCTCGGTTACCTCGCGCTCGACCGCCCGACGGAAACGTTGTCGGGCGGCGAGGCGCAACGGATCCGGCTCGCCGCGCAACTCGGCTCCAATCTCTCCGGCGTTCTCTACGTGCTCGACGAGCCGAGCATCGGCCTGCACGCGCGCGACAACGAACAGCTCATTCGCACCCTCGAGGCACTGCGCGCGAAGGGCAACACGCTGCTCGTCGTCGAGCATGACGACGAACTCATGGCGCGCGCCGACCGCATCATCGATCTCGGCCCCGCCGCCGGCATCCATGGCGGCGAGTTGCTCGCCAACGGCACGCCCGCCGAAATCCGGGCCAGCAACAAATCCCTCACCGGACTTTTCCTGGCCAAAGGCATCGCGCATCCCTTGCGCGGCAGCTACCGCCCCGGGCCGGAAAGCAAGAATTCGAAATCACGCACCGCAAATTTCCTCACCCTCACCGACGTCACCTTCCGCAACCTGAAGGGCTTCGAGCTGCAGCTTCCCCTCGGCCGGCTGATCATGGTGGCGGGGCCGAGCGGCGCGGGGAAGTCGACGCTGTTTCGCGACGTGCTCCATCCCGCGGTGACGCAGGCCATCAAGACGCGGCAGACGAGGCTCACGGGCCCCGACTTCGTCCGTGCCACCGGCTTCGCTTCGGACCAACCCGCGGCACCCGGCGTGAAGGAAGCGCCGCCGTTCCGCGAACTTCGGCTCGGTGCGCTGCCGAAGCGGGTGGTCGAGGTTGACCAGTCGCCGATCGGCAAGACCCCGCGCTCCACGCCGGCGACCTACCTCGGCATCTTCGACCTCATCCGCCAGTTCTTCGCGTCGCTGCCGGAGTCCAAGATTCGCGGATACACCGCGTCGCGCTTCTCGTTCAACACCGCCGGCGGCCGGTGTCCGGCATGCGAAGGCGCAGGCCGGATCAAGCTCGAAATGGCGTTCATGCCCGACACCTACCTGCCCTGTGACGACTGCCGCGGGTTGCGCTACAGCGTCGAGGTGGCCGACCTCACCTGGAAGGGAAAGAACATCGGCCAGGTGCTGCAGCTCACCTTCGAGGAGGCGGCGGCGTTCTTCGATTTCCATTCGCAGCTTTCGCAGGTCTGCCAGCTCATGGTGGATTGCGGACTGGGTTATCTCACGCTCGGCCAAAGTTCTCCCACCCTGAGTGGCGGCGAGGCGCAGCGGCTCAAACTCGTCACGGAACTCTCGGCCGGCCTCGCCACCTATCGCGAACGCAGCCGCGGCGAGTTGCCGCGCAACCTGTACCTGCTGGAGGAGCCGACCATTGGCCTGCACCTAAGCGACTGCGAGAAGCTGATCCGCGTGCTGCATTCGCTCGTCGAGCAGGGGCACACCGTCGTGGTAATCGAGCATCACCTCGATCTGCTCGCCGAAGCCGATTACATCATCGAATTGGGTCCGGTGGGCGGGCCCGACGGCGGGAAGTTGCTTTACCAAGGGCCGCTCGCGGGGCTGTTGAAGGTGAAGGGAAGCCCGACGGCGCCCTATCTGCGGGCGAAACTGAAGGCGTAGGTTCTCCTCCCCCCCTGGGAGCGCCGGGCTCCAGCCCGGCATCGG
>JBEIHL010000490.1:0-3877 GCA_040381375.1 Opitutaceae bacterium | reverse complement strand
TCAGCCGCGGCGACTACCGGAGGAAGTAGCGTTTGCGTAACGACGAGGGAAAGTGTCGACGGGACGCATCTCGATCTGCACAACGCTCGTCTAAACGGCATTAGATCTGCAAAAACTCTGCCGATGGAATCCCTTTCAAATACTACATCACCCATGAATCAATCTAGCTGCGTAAGCTCCCTTCAGACGACCGCCCGGTTTCTCCGTGCGGTCGTTGTGTTTATTGGACTCTCGTTCGGCTCCGGCCTGTTCGCGCAAGGCGTCGTCTCTGCCGGCATCACCGGGGTGGTGCGGGACAACTCCGGGAAACCTGTGGCGGGCGCGACGCTGACCGCGGTCCACGTGCCCACGGGCACGACCTACACGGCGGTCTCCACGGAGTCGGGACGCTACAACTTCCGCGGCCTGAACGTCGGCGGGCCCTACACCCTGACCACCGCCGCGGCGCGTTTCAAAGCGTCCGAAATTTCCGACATCACGACCCAATTGGGGCAGGAGATCGACGTGAACGTCAGTCTCGCACTTGCCGATGTGGTGGTGATGGAAAAAATGACCGTCGCCGGCGTGCGCGACGATCTCGACTCGTCCTCGACCGGAGCCGCTTCGTCCCTGACGCGCGAACGTTTGCTCGCGCAGCCGACGGCCCAGCGTTCGTTCGCCGACCTGGCCCGCACGAATTCGCAAGTCACCCTGCGCAACGTGTTCGGTGACCGGCAGGAAGCGATGCTCACGGCCGTCGGCCAGAACAACCGCTTCAACTCGTTCATGGTCGACGGTGCGCGCATCAACGACCAATTCGGCCTCAACGCGTCGGGCCTCGGCTCCTTCTTCAATCCCCTGTCGCTGGAAACGGTCGAACAGGTATCGGTCACCGTCTCGCCGTACGATGTGCGCCAGAGCGGTTTTACCGGAGCGTCGGTCAACGTCGTCACCCGCAGCGGAACAAATCGTTTCAGCGGCAGCCTCTACGGCTACTATTCCGATCAGAAGTATGCCGACGCCGAGGTCCTCGGGGCCAACGCGGGCAAGCGTCCGTTGGACGAACGCCAGACCTGGGGCATCACGCTGGGAGGACCGATCTGGAAGAACCGCATCTTCTTTTTCGGCAACTACGAGAAATTCGAGCGCACGCAGGCCGCGGCGGATCCGACGATGACCCCGGCGGCGGCTGATCTCACGACGATCAACAACGCGGTCGCGTCGATCCGCACGGCTTCAGGCAAGACCTTCGACATCGGTACCTTCGGCGGGAGCAGTTCGCTCCTCACCGACGAGGAAAAGAAGCTCTACAAGATCGACTGGAACATCACGAGGGATCACCGGCTTTCCGTTCGCTACAACGAAACGATCGGCTCGCTGCCGCAATTCGGCCGCTCCAACGGCATCGGCGGCGCCTTTACCGGCGTCCTCGGCGCGGCGGGCCCGGCGGCGATGCGCGGCACGGCGCTGAGTTCAAACTTCTACACCCAGAGCCGGACCGAGGAGGTCTGGGCCGCCACGTTGAACAGCCAGTGGACTTCCAACCTGAAATCGGAATTCAAGTGGGCGAAGACGAGCTACGAGCAGCTCACCACGTCTCCCGTCGCCTTCCCTGAAATCCGGGTCTTCGGTGTCGCCGGCGTGGGCAGCGATGGCCGCCCCGTGACGAATGCCGCCGGTGCGCCCAGCGGCATCCTCGCGTTCGGCACCGAGCAATTCCGCCACGGCAACGCGATCATGGTCGACACCGAGAGCTTCAGCGGCAACGCGGACTACTTCTGGAAGAACTTCACGTTCTCCGCCGGCTTCGACCGCGAGAAGAGCGAGTTCTCGAACCTCTTCCGGCAGGGCTCGTATGGACTTTTCGATTACGCCAGCCTCGCCGACTTAGTCGCCGACCGGCCGGCCGTCTTCGCCCGCTCCTTCTACGTGCAGGGCACTCCGGCGGCGGAAGGCGCGGACTTCGCCGTCACCGGCATCTTTGGCCAGGCACGGTGGGAAGTCAGTCCCCGGCTGACGCTGTCGGGCGGGCTCCGGTTCGACCTCGTCGACTCGAGCACCCGGCCGCCGTTGAACAACCTGGTGGTATCCACGTTTGGCGTACGCAATGACGGCACGGTCGACGGCACCCAAATCGTGTCGCCCCGTTTTGGTTTCAACTGGGCCGCGGACGAAACCCGGATGACTCAGTTCCGCGGCGGCGTCGGGTATTTCACCGGCCGGGCGCCGTTCGTCTTCATCTCGAACGCGTACGGCAATCCGGGCGTAGGACGCTTCAATCAGCTGCAAGTCGGAGCCGCCGCCCCCTCGCTCGCCACGTACCTGCGCAAGTCCTTCGACGCGGCGAATCCCATCGGGGTGGCCGCGGTGGACGGCGATCCCAATGCGCGCCGCGAGATCAACCTGCTGCAGAACAAGCTCAAGCTGCCGGCCGTCTGGCGCGGAAACCTCGCCATCGAACGCAAGCTCCCGGTCTTCGACTCGATCCTGACGATCGAGGCGATTCACTCAATCAACGACAAGGCGCTGTTCAGCGACAACATGAACATCCGGCCCCTGGTCGTCACTGCCACGAGCGGTCCGGCGATCGGTCGGGACGGCCGCCAGCGCTTCAACGGCGGCGCGGCGACCGCCGGGGCGGTGAGCACCGCGTTCACCAACGTCATTCGCGTCCGCAATGTCAGCGAAGGCCAGAGCACCTATGTTTCATTCGGCTTCAACCGGCCGATGAAGAACAACTGGTCGTACGGAGTGACCTACACGCGCGGGCGCTCCACCGATGCCCAGGCCACCGGTCAGACCGTAGCCGTCGACGGCTGGAGCCGCAACGCGGTGTTCAACCAGAACACCGTCGAAGTGGAGCGGTCCGACTTCGAAATCCGGAATCGCATCCAGATCAGCCTCGCCCGGCGCTTTGAGCTGGCCAAGGGCTGGCGGACGTCTGCGTCCCTCTACTACGAAGGTCGCTCGGGCAATCCCTACTCCTACGCCTACTCCAACGACCTCAACGGGGACGGCGTCAACGCGAACGACCTCGTCTACGTTCCGAACGGCGCCAGCGATCCGAACGTGGACTACAGCGGGCTGAATCCCACCCAGCAGGCGAACTACCTCGCGTTCCTGCAGAGCAGCGGACTCGCGAAATACGCGGGATCCCATGCCCCGCGAAATGCCTTCATCCAACCCTGGATCAACCAGCTCGATCTGCGCATCACGCAACGGCTGCCCATCTACCAGCCGGTCGAGGTCGAACTCTTCTTCGACTTTATCAACTTCGGATACTGGATCAGCCGGAAACACTTCGGGTACGTCGAGCTTCTCACCACGCAGAACAACGGCGTGTTCTACCGCCGGACCATGGACGCCGCGACGTACAACGCGAGCGGGCAGGTCCGACCGACGTTCAACGCCCCCCCCGGCAACTGGATCGCGGACAACATCGCGAGCCGCTGGCGGATGCAGTTCGGCGCCACGGTGCGGTTCTGAGCCGGCGCCAAGGGGGCGAAAGGGGGTCAGGCCGTTACATGTTGGCGCGGCGCTAACGAGTAGCGGCCTGACCCCCTTTTTTATTCGCCTTGTTTCTCCGTTCACCGCCCGCTTCCCTCGGCGGCTGCCATGATTTACCTGCTCGGAGGCTCCGGTTACGTCGGCCACACCTATCAGGCGCTGCTCACGCGCCAGGGGATTCCGTTTCGGAACCTGCGCCGGGCTGAGGTCGACTACACCCATCGCGACGTCCTGCGCGCCGCGCTGCTCCGCGACCGGCCCGCCTTCCTGATCAATGCGGCCGGCTATACCGGCAAACCCAACGTCGATGCCTGCGAACTGGACAAGCACGCCTGCCTGTTCGGCAACGCGGTGCTGCCGGGCATCATCGCCGATGCCTGCGCCGATGCCG
>JBEIHL010000489.1:0-3878 GCA_040381375.1 Opitutaceae bacterium | reverse complement strand
GACGATCAGGTCGTCGCCCTCGAACAACCAGTCGAGGTACTGGAAACCGTGCGTCGCCACGTTTTCGTGATACAGGGCGACGTGGTGCGGCGTCCAGGTCCGCAGGTCCGGCGACGACAGGAGCACCGCGGCGTTGCGAATGCGTTCGACGTTCCCTCCGGCGTGCGCCGGCAGGATCGCGTTGGCCAGCGTCCAATAGCGGCCACCCTGCGGATCGGGCCGGATAACGAACTTCTTGCAGCCGCCGGGGAAGTCGACGAAGTCGCGCGCCGGATCGAAGGTCGCGGTCCGGCCGTCGGCGGAGACGCGGATGATCGCAGCCTTCTCCGGCACGGCGCGATGGTCGACCCGCAGCACGTTTACGATTCGCCCCGCAGGATCGACGACGGCGTTGCCTTCGAGCCAGCCGCCAAAGCGTCCCCCGAGGTAGCTCGGTTCATGCGCGAGCGCATTGGACGCGGTCCAGTTGGCGGCCACCAGGAGGTCGGCGTCCTCGGGAACCGACATCATGAAGGCCCGGAACATCACGCCCCAACTCGAGCCGCCCTTCTCGTCTTCCATCGCCCGCCAGATGCGGCCCTGGTGCACGACGACCGGCACCGGCGCGGTGTGGTAGGAGATGTCGGGAAAGAGGCGGCCGCTGCGTTCGTCCTTCGGCTCGGTCCAGGTCCGGCCGCCGTCCGCAGAACGGCGGATCACGGCATAGCCGTGACGATGGCCCGCGGTCGTACCCAGGAGGTAGATCGAACCACGGTGCACGAAAAGGCTCGCCCAGAACAGCCCGTCGATCCGGCTGAGCTGCGCCCAAGTCCGGCCGCGATCCGTCGAGCGGTAGACGCGCGTGACGGCGCTCGTCTTCTCCGTGCTTCCCGGGCCGAATTCGTCGTGCTTGGCGAGATATGCGCCGTCGGGCAGCACCACGATGCCCGCCGAGCCGAGGAACACGCGGCTGGACTTCGGGCTGTGCGCGATGACGACGCCCGGGACCTTCGCGTGGTCGGGCCGGTCGGTCGGCGCGCCCATGGCAACTGCGGCGACGGCGAACAACGCGACGCGCGCGAAACCCAGGGAAGGCCGTCGGCTCGTCCGGCGAAGCACCCGGCACGTCGGCGGCGGAATGGGCGGCATCATAGTTTCGCCGGGTCGAGCACGACGTGTTTCACCCGTTCGCGCTTCCAGGTGTACGTCGCGTGCACGCGGCCGTCGCTGGTCTGAATGATTGCGGGGTACGAATACTCGCCGGGTTGATCCTCGAGCGTGACCGCCGGTTTCCACTCGCGACCGTCGCGCGACACCGCAATCACGAGCGGTGAACGGCCCTTGGGCACCGGGTTGTAGATGAGCAGGTGACGGCCGTCCTCCAGCGTGACGGCGTCGGTACCGGAGCTAGGATTCGGCACGTCGAGCAGTGAGATCGGCGTCCACGTTTTGCCCGCGTCGGCGGAATCCATGGTAAACACCTTCCCCCTGCCGCGTGCGGCCGAGCGCCTGCAGTTTCGCGCCGCCCAGCCGGTCGTGAAACAGGATGCTCGGCTGGATCGCGGCAATCGCGATGCCGTCGTGCAGCGGCGGCGTTGCGGTCCAGGTGCGGCCGCCATCGGAGCTGCGCTCGAAGTGCACCGTCCACTTGCTCGGCCGCTCGTCCGTTTCGTTGCTGGTGGGCGAGAGAATCGTGCCATCCGCCAGTTGGACCGGCTTGTTCTTGATCGGGCCGAGGATGCCGTTCGGCAGCCGCCGAGCCTCGCCCCACGTCCGACCGCCATCGGTGCTCGTGCGCACCATGCCCCACCACGTCTGCGGCGAAGGCCCGACCTTGTAGAAGAGCATCAGCGGCGCGCCGCGCGGTTGAAACAAGACCGGGTTCCAAGTCGGGTGCCGCGTGCCGTCGGCCTGCACGCCGTTCGCGACCTCGACACTCGGCGTCCAGCGTCCGTTCTCGAGCCGCGAAACCCAGATGCCTACGTCGGGATGCTTCTCGCGCGTGCCGCCAAACCACGCGGCGACCATCTCTTTCCGCTCCGTCTCCACGATCGTCGACGCATGGCACTGCGGATACGGCGCGGTCTCATAAATGAACCCGGCTCGGACGACCGGGTTGGCCCGCAGCGCAACACTGCCGGCAAGGAGAACGACGAGGCCGAGGAGGGAGAGAGGTTTCATGGGATCAAGTGACCAGGGGTAATGAAGGTAAACTGCGCTGCGGTCGTTTGGGTTTCCGCCGCGGACCCGAATTGCGGGGATGAATTGCCCACACGGCAAATCTCATCGGCGACCCGGCTCCGCCGACGCAACGTCCGCCTCCCACGCCGCGAGTTCGGCCTGGAGGTCGCGCACCCGCTGCGGCTCGACCGCGGCGAGATCGCGTTGTTCGCCGAGATCGCGCCCGAGGTCGAACAAGCCGGTCTTGCCGCCGGCGATCACGAGTTTCCACGGCCCACGACGGACGGCCTTCGCGTCGGGCGTACGCCAGAACAGCGTGCGCTCCGGCAGGGTCCGGTCGCGGAGCAGCAGGCCGCTCAAATCCATACCATCGAAACGTGCGTCCGCCGGCGCACGCGCGCCCGCGAGGGCAAGAAACGTCGGCGCCAGATCCATCGTCAGCGCGGTCGCCGCGGTAACGCGCGCGGCGGCGATCCGTCCGGGCCAGTTCGCAATGGCCGGCACCCGGTGCCCGCCTTCAAACAACTCGCCCTTCTGGCCGCGCAGCGGGCCGTTGCTGCCCACCCAGGAATAGGCCCCGTTGTCGGACGTGACGAAGATCAGGGTGCGGTCGCGCAGCCCCTGTTGCTCGAGGGTCGCCACGACCTCACCGACGCTGGCGTCGACCGCTTCCAGCATCTCCCGATACGCGCGCGGGTATTCCGACTTCGGCAAAGGGCCGTACTTGTCCGCATCCCACTTCCGACCCTTGGTTCGTTGCGCGGGGTCACGCGGACCTTGAAACGGAAAGTGCACCGCGATGTGCGACATGAAGACAAAGAACGGCCGGTCCTTCTGCTCGCGGATGAAACGCACGGTGTGCCGCGTGACAACGTCCGTGAGATAGCCCGGTTCGTCGGCGAGCTGCTGGTTGGCGAACCAGTCGATGTTGCCGTCGCGCGACACATGCGAGTGATAGTCCGGCGAGTTGTTCGAGCACCGGCTGTCCGCGAAACCTTGGTCGTTGGGCCCGAACCGGGTCACGTGCCCGACATGCCATTTGCCAAACACGCCGCTCACGTACCCGGCGGGCGCGAGCAGTTCCGCGATCGTCCGCTTCGCCAGCGGCATGCCGTCGTCGAGATTGAAACCGATCGCGCTCTCCACGCCGCTGCGCTGCTGGTACTGACCGGTCAGCAGCGCGGCCCGCGTCGGGCTGCAGACCGCCCCATTGGTGTGAAAATCCGTGAACCGCAGGCCCTGCGCCGCGAGCCGGTCGAGGTGCGGCGTGCGATGACGCTGGTTTCCATAGCTGCCGAGGTCACCGTAACCGAGATCGTCGATCATGATCAGCACGATGTTCGGCCGGACGTCGGCGGACCGGGCCAGGGTGCCCAGCGAGAGCGCGAACAGGAACAAGATTGCCCACGGAACCCACGGACCACACGGAAGGGGTCGTGTGCTTCCGTGTGGTCCGTGTGTTCCGTGGGCCAGCCTTTCAGTCCTTCCTTGGCACCGCTGTGGAGTAGCGTTCATCGCGCCACCTTGACGTTTTCGATCTTTGCCAGATCCGCGACCTTCACCTTCAACACTTCCATCGTCTGTTTCGCGGTCGCAAACGCGACGTACAGGGAATCCCCGTGCTCGATCACGTGCGGATAATCCACGTGCCGGCCGCCGACCAGGTAACCCATCTTCGTGAAAACCAGCCCGTCGTCGCTCACGGCCAGCGCCAGCGG
>JBEIHL010000488.1:0-3880 GCA_040381375.1 Opitutaceae bacterium | reverse complement strand
GGGTGTCCGTGCGCCGCTGTCGGCGCGCCTGTCCGCCGCGCCCGTAAGCCGCCCCCCCCCATGTCGCGCCTCAACGCCGCTCCTACAGAGTCGAATGCCGCGCGCCGCGACTCAGGCGAGGTGCGCGGCGAGCTTCGCCTTGAGGGCGGCCTTGGGCATCATGCCGACCAACGTTTCTGCGACCTTGCCACCCTTGAAGAGGATCATCGTCGGGATTGCGCGCACGCCGAACTCGGCCGCGACGGCGTCGTTGTCGTCAATATTCACCTTCGCGATCTTCAGCTTGCCGTCCAGTTCGTTGGCCAGTTCCTCCAGCGTCGGCGCGATCGCCTTGCACGGGCCGCACCACGGGGCCCAGAAGTCGACGAGGACCGGGGTGGTGGAGGCCGCGATGGCGGACTTGAAGGAGTCAGTGGTCAGGTGGGCAATCTTTTCGGACATGGGAATTATCGGTTCAGGAACAGGAGAAGCGAAAACAGCACAGACGCAACTGCCGCCACGCCACAGAGGCCCACGACCCAGGAGGGGACGGGAACCCCGGTTTCGCCAGGGTCGTGGGTTGCGGAAGAAGACGGACGGAGCGTCATATCGGATTTCGCCCAAGGCACGCGGTCGCCGGTCGCTGCACCGCGCTCAGCGCGGCTGGGCTTTCGCGATGATCTCGCCGAGCTCGCGCGGGTCGACGGTCTCCAGGTGCTTGTCGCGGCGCTTCAGCTCCTCGAAAGTCTTCATCATCGTCTCGGTCATTCGCTCGTGCGTATCCTGCGAACCGCCGACCAGGACGAACTTCTCGCCCTGCGTGATGCGCTTGTGGCCGTCCTCGTTATCGAGGCCGACGCCGAGAATGCCGCCGATCTTCGGCTTCCGCTTCCGGCGGGTGGGCTTGTCGGAATCTTTGCTCACGACGCCACCGTGGGTGGGATCGCCGCGGTTTCAAGCGGGTTTTCCACGATTGGCCCGTCGCTGGCGGGAGTTTCCTCGGCCGGAGTTTCCACCACGGCCTCGGCGACAATATCGGCGAACGCCTCGTGCTGGCGGAGGCGGAGCTTTTTCAGGCGCGTCAGTTCGAGCATGGCCAGAAACGTCGATACGAGTCGCCGGAGCGTGACGCCTTCGGGAAAGAGCTGGGAGAAGATAAAACTGCGCTCGGTGCGCGTCCGCTCCAGGAGCCACTCCATCTGGTCCGCCACCGTCACCACCTCATCGTGGATCTCGCCCACCACGAGCTTCTCGGCGAGACGGCGGAGCACGATGTTGAAAACATTCCACAGCTCGATGCGGTCGACATTTTTCAGCGGCCGGTCGGTGAGCTCGGACGCCAGCGTGGAGATGTGCCGCGCCATCAGATTCTGCCGCGTCTCGACCAAGCCGGCCAACGTCGCGGCGGCCTCCTTGAATTTCTTGTACTGGAGGAGCTGGTGAACGAGCTCCCAGCGCGGGTCGACCTCCTCGTCCTCCGCGTTCGGATCGACCGCGTGCTGGCCCTTCGGCAGCAGGAGGCGGCTCTTGATTTCCATCAGCGTCGCCGCCATCACGAAAAATTCTCCCGCGACGTCGAGATCGAGCTGCTGCATCGTTTTCAGCGCGTCGATGTACTGCCGCGTGACCGATTCGATCGGGATGTCGTAGATATCCAGCTCGTTCTTCCGAATGAGAAACAGCAGGAGGTCCAGCGGTCCTTCGAAGACCTGGAGCTTGATGCGATAGTCGGCGTCGGGAACCACGGTCGGGCGATGCTTGGGTGCGTGCAGGACGCGGCAAGGGAATTTATCGGCGGCGCAGCGACGCCACGAAGAAGCCGTCGGTGTCGTACCGGGACGGAAGAATCAGCCGTCCCGCGCCGCGGGCCAGCGCTTCGAAAGGCTGCGTCCACGGTGCCGGCTCAAACTCGCCGTGCGCGGCCAGAAACTCCGCTACGACCGCCTCGTTCTCCCGCGAGCTGAGCGAGCAGGTCGCGTAGACGAGCCGGCCGCCCGGGCCCACCCAGCGGCTGAAATCGGCCAGCAGCGTGCGCTGGAGCGCGGCGGCGCGGTCGATCTCGCCCTCGGTCGTGATCCATTTCAGGTGCGGCGAACGCCGCCAGGTGCCCGAGCCGCTGCAGGGCGCATCCACCAGGACCCCGTCGTAGGCGCCCTCGGGCGAAGCCGGCGGCAAGATCCGGATCGTCCCGATCCCCCTGTCGTTTAATGGATGACGTGGAGATCGGGCGATCCGGTTGGAGCGCTGGCGCAATTCGTCGAGGGCGCTCGCGCGGATGTCGAACGCGTCGACGGAGCCGGCCGCGCCGAGCAGCCGGGCCAGTTGCAGCGTCTTGCCGCCGGCACCCGCGCACGCGTCCAGCCAGCGTCGTCCCGGCTCGATCCCGACCGACGCCAGGATCAGTTGGGAGCCGAGGTCCTGGATCTCGATGCTTCCCTCTTTCCAGGCGTTCGTCGTGGTGACATCGGCTTCAGTGCGAAGTGCGAGCGCGTCGGTCAGCACGGCCGAGCGTTCCCACGTCCAGCCGCGGGCCGCGAACTCCGCCTCCACCGCTCCCGCGCCGGTCGCGTCGGTCTGCAGCCGGAGCCAGAGTGGGGCGCGGCGGAGCAGGGCGGCGGCTTCAGCGGGGGCAAAGGCCTCCGGGCAGTGCGGGCGAAACCACGCGGGGATCAGCTCCACGGGATCGCCGTCCGCCGGCGAGCCGGTGGCGAAGGCGGCGCGAAACGCGGCGGTGGCGGGCAGGTCGGCGGCGAGCCAGGCGAGGCGACGCACCGCCTCGGCGGGATCGGACGCGAGCCACGGCTCGATCCATGGCAGATGCCGGATCGCGGTGTAGAGGAGTTCGCGGTAGAGCCGGCGGTCGCGCGAGCCGAAGGCGCGTTCGCGCGTCAACAAAGACTGGATACGCGACGGCAGGGCGCGGTCGCGCCGCCAGTGCGGCTGCAGCGCGGCGAGCAAGCGCAGCAGGGTGCGCTGCTGGTTGGCGGTGATGCTCACGGGCCGGGAGGCGGGATGCCCGCGGATTGCCGAGACAAAGTGGTCCAAAGAGTCCGAGCCTCCGATTGCAGCCTGGTTTTTTGACAGGATGGCCAGGATGGAACGGATGGGGAATTCAATTCAAACGAAGGCATCGCACCTACCGATTCGCCCCGTAGTGCATCGTGGAAATCCGGTTCATCCTGTCGACCGATTGCTTTGGTTGCGGCCGAAGGTCGCGGTGGATTCGGGTCGGCTAGAAGCCGAGGACATCGACGCGCACATTGAACCCGAAGCTGCTCTCGCGGCGGCGGCCGGAGTAGAGGCTCACGTTGTAGGAAACCAGCCACATGTTGCCGAGATTCTGCGCGATACCGTAGGTCTGCTCGTTGAAACGACGGCGGCGGGCGTCGTAGTGCAGCCGGGTGACCGCCTCGAATCGTTCCGTGATGCGAAACCGCCCGTCGATCGAGTAGTCCTCGATCTCGCGCCGGAGGAAATTATTGGCGAACCGCAGCGACCAGAGAGTGCCGTCGCGCAGGGTGACTCCGGCGTTGAACTCCCGCACCGTGGAGTTGCGCGGGGCGAAGCTCTGGTAAAGGTCGACCTGCAGCCAGCGCGCGGGCAGCAACGCAAGTTCGGTGTGAATCTCGGAGACGTCGCGTTCGCCGGGCCGGCGCCGGAAGCGGAAATCGTTGGCGACATTGAAGACGACGAGGTCGCGGCTGCCCAGGACGGGGTCTCGAGTCTGCAGCGTGTTGTCGATGCTGAGCCGGAGCGTGTTGGTCGCGTGCAGATCATCGATGTTGCGGCCATCGCCGAGCCCGAGTGGCTGCAGGTAAGTGGAGAAGACCTCCCGGTCGATTTGCGGAATCCGGGCGCGGCCGCGATCGGCCTGGGGCAGGTAACGGTAGCTGAGGCGCGG
>JBEIHL010000487.1:0-3889 GCA_040381375.1 Opitutaceae bacterium | reverse complement strand
TCGACCTTCTTCTCGTCGACCAGGTGCAGGGGACGGCCCTTCAGGGCGCGGGCGATGCTGGCGAGCGAGGTATGCACCTGGCGCATGAGGCGCGGCTCGCTGACGCGGGGGATGAAAATGCCACCGATGGCGGCGAGGGAGACAACGCCGACGGGTTTGCGGTGGGAGTTGGTGACCGGCAGCACGCGGATGTGGCTGCGGTCGATGAGTTCGAGGGCTTCGGCGCACGTCGCACTTTCGGTGACCGAGACGACGTTGGGCGTCATCAGGTCGTGGACGCGCGGCGAGACGTCGCTCAGGTAGTGCGGCAGCGGCTGCTGGAACCGGTGGAGGATGGTGTCGATGCGGGCGTTGGAATTGCCGCACCGGGCGGCGATGTAGCCGCGTTCCCCGCGGGCCTCCTTATACGCCGCGTAGGCGATGGCGGAGCAGATCGCGTCAGCGTCGGGATTCTTGTGACCTACGACGTAGGTCGGGTGCGGCGGAGCGATCGCGGGGGCGGGAGGCGTCATCGAGTTTGCCAAACCATGGCGTGACGGGAGCAACGGGGAAAGCGGGAAAAAGAAAAGCCCGACGGCATTACGCCGTCGGGCTGGGATATAAGATTCTTTAAGGTAGGAAATTAAGCGTGTTCGATGCGCTTCTTTCCGCTCGACCCCGAGCGAGCTTCAGGGCCCGCGCGTGGCGAGCGTGCCGTTGGCGGAACCCACCATACCACCGGCGCCGGCCGGGGGCGGGATACCGTAGAGCCGGGCGCTTTGAGCAGTATTGGCGGTGTTGAACGGGACCGCCTGCCGGATATCGACGGGCTGCGTCTGGCTCGTGCTGGTCGGGTTGTTGGAATAGAAGGGCGAGTTCGGGGTCTGGACGTTGTTGTAGAAGGCAACGTTACCACCGAGGAAGGCGATGAAGCCGCCCGTATCCGCGTAAACTCCGCTCGTCGCACTCCACGTGCCATTGGCTTGGAGGCCGCGAGTGTAGATGACCGGCGTGCGGGCCGAATCGTTCATCTTCACGCCACCCACGAATTCCCACGAGGGTGAACGAGCCTGGGTAAACGTATTGTGGAGTGAATTGCGCGCGGCGCTGGGCTGAATAATGAACGTCGGGTAGGTGCCGCTGAACGCCGGATCGTTCTTGGCGAAATAGAACGTCGGATCGGTGAGAATATTGTTCTTCGCCAGGATGCCGGGCCACTTCCACGCCAGTTGCGGAGCGGCCAGGACCGTGTTGTTGATCGCCTGCGGGTCGGGCAGCCGGTCCTGGTTTTCGCCGGCATAGATCTGGGCCGCCTTCAGGACTTCGCGGATGCTGTTGGCGTCGACGGCGCGCTGCGCCTTCTCGCGCACGGTGCCGACGGTCGGGATCACGATGGCGGCAAGAATGCCGATGATCGCGATGACGGTCAGCAGTTCAATCAGAGTGAACGCGGCGTGGGAAGTTCGACGCAGCGCACGGCCTTCGCCGTGGGAACGAGGTAGGAAACGCATGTGGCAAAAAGGGGCTGGCGGAGGGGAAAGACGCAGTACGGTGGGGACAGTTTCGTCGAAAAATCGCGGGCACAAGCAGAATTTCCCCCCGGCGGGCTGGACAAAACTTTTTTCGGCCACCTACGCTGGCACGATGAAGATTTATCTCGATGGCAAGTTCGTCGACAGCGCCGACGCCAAGGTGTCCGTGTTCGATCACGGCCTCCTCTATGGGGACGGGGTTTTCGAGGGCATTCGCCTTTACGGAGGTAACATCTTCCGGCTCGAGGAGCATCTGGAGCGCCTCGAATATTCCGCGAAAGCCATTATGTTGCAGATCCCGCTTAGCCGGGCGGAGCTGGCCGAGGCGACCTGCGAGACGTGCCGGCAAAACGGTCTGACCGACGCCTACATCCGCTTGGTGGTGACCCGCGGCGTGGGCGACCTCGGTCTGGCTCCCTGGCTCTGCCCGAAGCCGTCGCTCTTCATCATCGCCAGCAAGATCGCGCTCTACCCGCAGGAGCACTACGAAAACGGTCTCGCCATCGTCACGGTTCCGACGCGTCGCATAAACCCGGCCGCGCTGCCGCCGACGATCAAGTCGCTGAACTACATGAACAACATCCTCGGCAAGATCGAGGCGCGGCAGTTCGGCGCCCTCGAGGCGATCATGCTGAACGACCAGGGTTATGTCGCCGAGTGCACCGCCGACAATGTGTTCATCGTCCACAAGGGCGCCCTCATCACGCCGGCCGCCTCGCAGGGCGCCCTCAAGGGCGTCACCCGTTCCACGATCTTCGACATCGCGCACGATTTGAACATCCCGATTCGCGAGTGCGATATGACACGCTACGACATCTGGGTCGCCGACGAGTGCTTCCTCACCGGTTCCGGAGCCGAGGTCATTCCGGCGGTGAAGCTCGACGGCCGCGTCATCGGCGACGGCAAACCGGGTCCGATCACGCAGCGCGTGCTGACGGCGTTCCGGCAGCGCGTTCTGATCGAAGGCACCCGCATCTGATCCGGGCAACGGATATCATCGGCGCGGAAGGCCCGAAATTGAGCGAATTTCCCGCTGGCGGCGCCGGCGCTCAAGTTTCGCGCCGAGCGTCACGATTGCACCTTTGGCGCACCACGTTGCGCCTGTTCGGCACCCGGTTCAGTGATACACGCCTGCACTTGCCAGCGGGGGTCACTGTGGCATGTTCCGTGCAATCCCTTTTCCTTCTTCATGGCCAACCCGCTCAAATGCGATCTCTGTTCGAAGCCTGCGACCGTGCACCTGACGCAGATCGTGAACAACAAGGTTCACAAGGTGGACCTGTGTGAGGCGTGCGCTCAGGCCAAGGGCGTGACGGATCCGAGCGGTTTCTCGCTGGCCGATCTGCTCCTGAAGGCATCGCTGAATCCGGAGCCGGCCTCGACCGGAGTGCGCTGCGAGCAGTGCGGTTTCACGCAGAATGATTTCAAGAAGCTCGGCCGTTTCGGCTGCCCGGCCTGTTATGACACTTTCCGCAGCGTGCTCGAGCCGATGCTGGAAAACATGCACAGCGGCACCTCGCACGCCGGCAAGGTCCCCACCCGCGCCCTCGAGCGGAAATCTCTCTACGACCGTCTCACCAAGCTCGAACTCGATCTCACCGAAGCGATCAAGTCCGAGCGCTACGAAGATGCGGCCCGCACTCGCGATGAAATCCACCAAGTCAAACAAGCGTTCAACCAGCAAGCCACGCGGTAGGGCCATGACGATTTCCTCGCTCCTCGAGACGCCGTCCGAGCTCACGGATTCCGCGAGCAGCAAGACCGCGATCGTGCTGATGACGCGCGTCCGGCTGGCGCGCAATCTCACGGGCTTTTCGTTTCCCGGCTGGGCGAAGGCGCCTCAGCGCGACGAGGTGTTCGCCAAGTGTCGAGACGCCGTCGCGGCTGCGCCGCAGATGAAACGCTGCTTCAACGTTGCCATCGGCGAACTCAGTGACCTCGAGCGTCAGGTGCTCGTCGAGCGCCACCTGATCAGCCGCGAACTCAGCGGCGCCAAGGGCGGCGCGGGTGTCATCATCAGCAAGGACCAGGCGTTCTCCGTCATGATGAACGAGGAGGATCACCTCCGGATCCAGGTGCTGCGCGCGGGCTTCAACCTGAAGAAGGCCTGGAGCACGATCAACGACCTCGACTCCACGCTCGAGGATCTCCTCGACTTCGCTTTTTCGCCCACGCTCGGCTACCTGACCGCGTGTCCGACCAACCTCGGCACCGCCATGCGCGCCTCGGCGATGATGCACCTGCCGGCCTTGGTGATTTCGAATCAGATGGAGAAGGTCGTGCGCGCCGTGAACCAGCTTGGCATGGTCGTGCGTGGCCTCTTCGGCGAAGGCTCGGACGCCAGCGGCAGCATCTTCCAGATTTCCAACCAGACCACG
>JBEIHL010000486.1:0-3889 GCA_040381375.1 Opitutaceae bacterium | reverse complement strand
GGCGGTGACGCAGAAATCTTCTTTCCCGATCCCAGCAGGGCTTCGCACCGATTTTCGAAAAACTCCAAACGGTTATTACAGGAGCTCGCAGAGGGCGCGGAGGCCAGACGCAGAGAAATTCAGTCCTCTGCGGCAGATCTCTGCGTCCTCCGCGAACTCCTGTGCCATCACCCGCCCGCCCATTCCGACGCTTCGCATTCCGGCCACCGGTCGGTTTTCCTCCCGGCTTGCGTCACCTTCGGGCGAGTCTTTGCTCTCGTTCCGCCGTCGTGTTGCGGTGCGCTTCGCCATCCCTGCCCCGATGAAACTCCTGTCCGCCCTCCTCCTCGGCTCCGCCGCCGCGCTCTCCGCGGCCCCGCGCGAGATCGCCTTTCAGAAACTCACGCTCACCGGTGAATACTGGTGCGATGGCGTGAACACCGCCGACATCAACGGCGACGGCCGGATGGACGTCATCGCCGGGCCGTTCTGGTACGCCGGCCCCGATTTCAAGACGCGGCACACGTTTTACGATCCGGTCCCGCAGGTGCTGGAGAAGAATCCGACCAACTCGATGTTCACGTTTCCGTACGACTTCAACGGCGACGGCCGCATCGACATCCTCGTTCTCGGTCGGGTGCTGTTTCACGAGGCGTTCTGGTACGAGAACCCGGGCGCCGCCGCGGCGACCAAACCCGACGCGCGCTGGAAGAAACACTTCGTCTCGCGCCGCGTGTTCGGCGAGTCGCCGCTCTTCGAGGACGTGAATGGCGACGGCCGCCCGGAGATCGTGTCGATCTCCGGCGAGACCGCGAACGACAAGATCAAGCAGTGGGGCTGGTACCAACCCGACTGGGCCAACCCGACCAAGCCGTGGACCTTCGTGCCCGTCACGGAAAAGGGTGAGTTCAATCACTACTATCACGGCGAGGGCATCGGTGACATCAATGGCGACGGCCGCGCGGATCTCGTGCTCAACGAAGGCTGGTGGGAGCAGCCCGCGAAGGGAGCGCCCGCGGGCACGTTGTGGAAGAAGCACCCATTCGTCTTCAGCACCGATCGCGGCGGCGCACAGATGCTGATCTACGATGTGAACGGCGACCAACGGAACGACATCGTCACGGCGAAAAATGCCCACGGCTGGGGCGTGTCGTGGTTCGAGCAGAAGCGCGACGCGGCGGGTGCAATCACGTTAGTCGAACACCGGATGATGGGCACGCGCGAGGAAGAGAAGCAGTTCGGCGTGGCGTTTTCGCAGCCGCATGCGCTGACCCTCGCCGATCTCGACGGCGACGGCCTGCCGGACGTCGTCACCGGCAAGCGCCGCTGGGCCCACGGCCCGACCGGCGATGTCGAGCCGATGGCCACGCCGGTCAACTACGCGTTCGTGCTGCGGCGCGACAAATCCGCCCCAGGCGGCGCGAAATTCCTGCCGAAGCTGATCGACGACGCCTCGGGACTCGGCACGCAGGTGGTGGCGGCCGACGTCAACGGCGACCGCGTGCCCGACGTGCTCACGGCGTCGAAGCTGGGCACGTTTGTTTTTATCACGCAGCGGAAGTAAGCGCATGCCGCGGTCGCACTCATCACCGGTGCCGGGGAAGTGGTCGGTTCTCGCCGGCCTCATCGCGCTCGTGCTTCTGGCGCCGGCGTCTCGCGCGGGCTATCTGATCGAGAACGTGCCCTACCCGGCCGGCGTCGGCGGGGTTTCCGCCGTGACGTTCACCCCCGCCGGCCAGCTCGTGATCGCCACGCGTCACGGCGAGATCTGGCTGCGCGGCCCGGAACCGGATGCGGCCTGGCGGCGTTTCGCCCGCGGGCTCGATGAGCCGATGGGAGTGATAGCCGACTCCGACCGGGTCATGTACGTGGCGCACCGGCCGGAGATCCTGCGCGTGTCCGACACCGACGGGGACGGTCGCGCGGACACCTTCGACGCGCTCGGCGGCCAGTGGGGCCTGACGCTGAACTACCATGAATTCTTCTTTGGGCTCGGGCGCGACCGGGCGGGAAATTTCTACGGCTCGCCCTCGCTCGACTCGACCATCACCGCGAACGCGGCGCACAAGGCCGCGTATCCGACGCTGCCGGTGCGCGGACCGCGCAACTACGAGTCGGTGCTCGAGGTCTCGGGCCACCGCTCCGAGGTGCCATGGCGCGGCTGGGTGGTGCGCATCACGCCGGAGGGGAAGCTCGAACCGTTCGCGAGCGGCTTCCGGCAGACGAACGGCATGGCGCTGAGCCCCGAGGGCGACCTGTTCGTCACCGACAACCAGGGCGACTACAAGCCGTCGACCGGATTGCTGCACGTGGAGCGGGGCGACTTCCACGGCCACGCCGGCAGCCTGAAATGGGAAACCGGATACAGCGCCGCGGGACTCACGACCGAGAAATTGTGGCAGCGCCTGAAGACCCCGGCCGTCGTTTTCCCACACGGCCCGATGGGCAACTCGCCCGGGCAGCCGGTGTGGGACCAGACCGGCGGGAAGTTCGGACCGTTCGCCGGCCAGGTGTTCGTGGGCGACTACAGCAAGCTCGTGATCCGCGCGTCGCTGGAGCAGGTCGCGGGCGCGTGGCAGGGGGCATGTTTCCCGTTCCTCGGCCGCAACGAGACGCCGGGTTACGTGACGGGCGACAAGCTCAAGGCCGGCAACACCCGCGCCACCTTCGGCCCCGACGGCAGCCTCTATCTCGGCGCCACGGCGGGCTGGGGCGCGGGTGAGGACGGCCTGCAGCGAGTGAAGTGGGACGGCCGCTCGGCCCCCGATTTTCGCGACATCAAACTTACGGCCCGCGGCTTCCGGGTCTCCTTCACGCGACCGCTCAGCGCCGCCACGCTCGCCAACCCGGCGAGCTACGAACTCAACCGCTTTCGGTACTACTACCACGTGAAGTACGGTTCGCCTTGGATCGACGAGGCGCGCGTCGCGGTACAGGAAGTGCGGCCTGATGCCGACGGCCGCGGCGCCGAGTTGATCGTGGATCAACTGCAGCCCGGTTTCATCTATGAATTTTCGGTGCCGACCCTGCGCACGCCGGAGGGCGAGCCGCTCGCGAATCCACTCGGGTACTACACGGTCAATCGGCTGTTGAGCGGCGAGCGCACCGTGGGCGGCACGACGCGGCTGCCGCGGGCGGACGAAACCTCGCAGACCGCGCGCGACGCCGCGGCGGCCGAGCTGACGTCCAACACCACCTTGCTCGCGCAGGGCGAGCGGACCTACCGGATGTTTTGTGTCGGCTGCCACCAGCCCGATGGCCGCGGCATCGCGGGCGGCGCGGCGAACTTCGTCGACGACAAGACGCGGCTCGCCAAGTCCGACGCCGACCTGCTCGCGATCATCGACAAAGGCAACGAGGCGAAGGCGATGCCGGCATTCGGCGCGGTGCTCTCACCGGGGCAACGCCGGGCGGTGTTGGCGTACATCAGGGCGGAGTTTGGCGCCGCCCGGCCCGAGGCGAGAGGCGAGGGGCGGTAGGCGATAGGTAACTAACGGGCCAGGGGCGATAGGCGCCGAGCTGAAGGAGTGGTACGGACGGCCGACGCGCAGCACCTCGGTCCCCACAACGCATGACCTATCTCCCACGACCCTCTCACCCCCATCGCCCATTGCCTCGCACCCATCGCCCGGCGGCCTTCGGCCGCCTAATCAAACCACTCGTCCCGCGGGTCGAAGGCCGGGATCGCGACGTTCACGATCTTGAACTTGCCGACAAGGCGGTGACGACAGCCAGGCTTGATGAAAATCGACATCATCGGCTTAGCCGGGATTCGTTCGCCGTCGAGTTCCATGAACCCCTCGCCTTCGAGGATCAGGTAGATCTCGGTCATCTGCTTGTGATAGTGCGTCTGCGCGTCGATCGAGATGTCCACCAGGTGGATCGTCGCCAGCTTGTTGTCCGGGGTGGC
>JBEIHL010000485.1:0-3896 GCA_040381375.1 Opitutaceae bacterium | reverse complement strand
GCTGGCCCGCAGCGGCTCCCTCACGGCCGCTGAACCCATTCCCCTCCCGTTTCGGGCAGCGGCGGCGTCCGCATGAAGACCTGTTTCATCTTCAATCCGCATTCCGGCCGCAACCGGCGCCGGCCGCGGCTGGCCGGTGCGATTCGCGACTTCATTGCCGCGCGCTCGCTGGATGCGAGCCTGACGGTCACCGAGGGGCCCGGCCACGCCACGGTGCTGGCCCGAGCGGCCGTACGTTCCGGCCATGAGATCGTCGTCGCCGTCGGCGGCGACGGTACGATGAACGAAGTCGCGCAGGGACTGCTCCACACTCCCGCGGCCCTGGCACTCGTGCCCTGCGGGTCGGGCAACGGACTCGCCCTCCACCTCGGATTGCCTCGCTCCCCGCTCGGCGCCCTCCATTTGGCGACCGGGTCGGGCAGTCGTATCGTAGCCGTTGATACTGGAACGGCGAACGGGCGCCCCTTCTTCAACGCCATGGGCCTCGGCCTCGACGCAGATGTCAGCCGTCGCTTCAACGGCCTCACCCGCCGCGGGCTGCCGGCTTACGTTCGCGTCGCGGTCGCGGCCCTGCGCGAGCTCCGCGGCGAGCGCTGCCGCATCTCCTGCGGCGCGCAGAGCGAGACGCTCGACGTGTTGCTCGTGGCGGTGGCCAACTCCGACCAGTACGGGAACCATGCCCGGATCGCGCCCGGCGCCCGGGTGGACGACGGAAGGCTCGATCTCGTCGCCATAAAGTCAGTTGGCTTGTTGCGCGCCGCGGCGCTCGTGCCGCGCCTCTTTCTGGGCAACGTCGACCGTAGTCCGCACGTTTTGCGCCTCACCGGGGCGCACTTCGTCGTCGAGCGCCAGCAGCCGGGCCTGATTCATACCGACGGCGAGACCCACGCGACGGACGCGAGGGTCGAAGTGGTGGTGCAGCCGCGCAGCCTGCGGGTCGTCATTCCCGCGGCCTCGGGTGCGGTCGCGCCGACCGTGCCGGCGGCGGCCCGCTTTGCCCTGCAACTGCCATGAAACTCCACGTCCGAACCGTCATCCTCTCCGACGTTCACCTCGGTACGGCGGACTCGAAGGTGGCTGAGGTGAACCACTTTCTCCGGCACGTCCGGTGCGACAAACTGATCCTCAACGGCGACATCATTGACGGCTGGCAGTTGCGGCGCGGCGGCAGTTGGACCAAGGCGCACACGCGCTTCATTCGGATTGTGCTCAAGAAACTCGAGAAGCGCGACACCCAGGTCGTCTACCTGCGCGGCAACCACGACGACATCCTCTCCAGTTTTCTCCCGCTGGATTTCGAGAACCTCAGTGTGGTCGAGGATTATGTGCACGAAGGGCCGCGCGGACGCTACCTTGTCCTGCACGGGGACATCTTCGACACCGTGACGAAGAATTTCGTGTTCCTCGCTCATCTCGGCGACTGGGGCTACCGGGCGCTCTTGCGGTTGAACCGCCTCTACAACGCCTGGCGTGCCTGGCGCGGCAAGGAGTACTGGTCGCTGAGCCGCGCCATCAAGGCCCGGGTCAAGGAGGCGGTGAGTCACATCTCGAACTTCGAGGAGCACATCGTCCAGTTGGCGCGCCAGCGCGGCTGCGCCGGCGTCATGTGCGGGCATATCCACACCGCGGCCGACAAGATGATGGGTGGAGTCCACTATCTGAACTCCGGCGACTGGGTGGAGTCGCTGACCGCGATCGTCGAGCACTGGGACGGTCGGTATGAATTGATCCACTACACGGACTTCGTCCGCGAGTATCCAGTTAGCGGTGACGACTCGGTTGTGGAGTCGGCCGGGGTGGAGCGGGTTGGGCCGTAGCATGGACCCATCCTGGGAGCGCGGGCGCCCTCGTCCGCTTTCGACCGATACGGACGAGGGCGGCCGCCGCTCGCGGAAGAGATGGGCTCGTCACATGATCGTCACATGGTGTCGATCGTGTGACGGAGGGGTTAAGTGTCCGTCACGGGCCGCCATTTGCGTTGCGGAGGCGATTTGGCGTGTGGCGTGTAGGCGGGTATGAATATGTTTCTGACGATGTGTCGAGTGACACTGGGACTCCTCGTGACGGTGTCGGCATCCGGGACACTGCTATGCGGGGCTGACGCTTCCCTGGGCATGGTGGCGGGGCAGGTGGTCAGTGCGGAAACGGGGCGCGGCGTTGCCGGCGCGACGGTAGGAATCGTAGGAACCGACCGGACCACGACGACCGACCTCGAGGGCGGTTTCATGTTGGCCGAGGTTCCCGTTGGCGCGCGCGAGGTGCTCGTCAGCAAGGCTGGGTTTCAGCCGTCTAATGTCAGCGGCGTCGCGGTTATGACCGGGCTCGCCTCCCGGATCGACGTAGCGATGAACCCGGTGCGGGATGCCGTCGTGCGCATGGAGGCGTTTTCGGTGTCCGCCGAGGTGCTGCAAAATTCCGGGGTCGGGCTGCTCGGCGCCCGGCAGAAGGCGACCGCGGTGAGCGATGCGATTGGCTCCGAGCAGATGAGCAAGCTCGGGTTCGGCACCGCAGCGGCGGCCATGAAGGCCGTGACGGGTGCGTCGGTCGTCGGCGGAAAATATGTCTACATCCGCGGCCTCGGCGAGCGTTACAGCTCGACCCAGGTCAACGGCGTCGAGGTGCCGAGTGCAGATCCCGACCGGCGCGCGGTGAACATGGACATGTTCCCCAGCGATCTGATCGACGCGATCGTGACGACGAAGACTTTCACGCCCGATCGGCCGGGAAACTTCACCGGAGGCAGCGTCGACTTGAAAACGAAGGAGTTTCCCGACCAGTTTACCTCCTCGATTTCAGCCTCGGTCGCCCATAATTCACGCGTCACCGGACGGAACTTTCTCAGCTCCGGTGGTGGCAGCAACACGTGGGGTCGTGATGACGGTGGCCGTGACCTGCCTTCGGAACTGGGCGGCCAGCGAATCCCGCTGAGGTTTTCGACCCCGACGGTCGACAGCGAGATTGGCCGGCTAACGCGGGCCTTCAGTTCAGTCATGGCGCCGGGCACTAAGGACGCGCCACTCAACCACAGCTTCGCCGCCGCGGTGGGTGGGCAGACCAGGCTTTTCGATCGGCGCCTCGGCTACGCGGCGAGCATCTCCTACGAGCGCAGCTTCAGCGGTTACACCAACGGCGTGCTGGGCCGGTACGAACGGCAGGGCATCAACTCGCCCGCACTGGCACCGCTCGTGCGACTGAGCGATTCCCGCAGCGAGGACGAGGCCCTGATCGGCACCATCTTCAACGTCGCCTACCAATTCAGTCCCGACCACCAAGTGAGTCTGAACACGATGTTCAACCAGGCGGGCAGCGACATGGCGCGCCGTCAGACCGGTCTGAACGTCGCCGGCGGCGGCATCAGCGAGACGGAGATCTTTACCACGCGCACTTTGCGTTATACCGAGCGCTCGCTGCAGTCCGTCCAGCTCGCCGGCAAACATCTCTTCCCCGCGTGGCGCGAGGTGCGGTTCAACTGGAGCATCACGGATGCGACCACGACGCAGGACGAACCGGACACGCGTTATCTCAGCACGTTTCAGACTCAGGACGGAAATCAGTTTTTTGAGGCTTCGGGCCTCCCGCGGCCGGCGCGGTTCTTCCGCGACCTCGAGGAATCGCGCGACGATTACTCAGCCGACTTCACGGTCCCGCTGCCGGAGTGGGCCGGTCAGAACGCGCAGTTCAAGCTCGGCGGCGCGTTCGCCCGGACCAATCGCGCCTTCAACGAGCGGCTCTTCGAGTACAACAGCACCGTCTTGCGCTACGATGGAAACGAACGCGAGTTTCTCCGTGAATCACAGGTCGGCCAGGTGGATCCGGTGACGGGGCGCTTCCGTACCGGCCAGCTTTACCTCGTCGAGACTGGTTCTGCGGGCAACAGCTACCTGGGCGACCAGGAT
>JBEIHL010000484.1:0-3908 GCA_040381375.1 Opitutaceae bacterium | reverse complement strand
GACAAGCAGGGCCCGCGTGGATTCGGGCTCGCCTGCCGCACGGGCGGCTCGCAGTTTTCGAGGGGAATGAGCGCGCCTTCCACCACGCCAACCACTCCGACCGCGGAATCACCGTGCCCGTGCGGCAGCGGCAAGACCTTCGGGCAATGCTGCCAGCCCATTCTGAAGCAGGAACGCGCCGCGGCCACCGCCGAGGAACTCATGCGGTCGCGGTTCACGGCGCACGTCGTGCTCGATCATCTGCATCTGCACCGCACGTACCTCGGGACGGCGCGCAAGCCCTTTGTCGGCGAGAGCGGCGACGTCGCAGAGCTTAAGTGGACGCGGCTGGTGGTGCACGCGCATGAACCCGGGCCGAAGCCGGACCAATCGTTCGTGGATTTCACCGCGTACTTCGACGATCACGGCACCGAACAGGCCCTGCACGAAAAGTCGGAATTCGCCCGCATCGATGGCACCTGGTACTATACGCGCTCCGTGCGCACGGGCCCGGCGCCGGTGAAATCGTCGGCGCCCAAGGTCGGTCGCAATGACCCTTGCCCCTGCGGCAGCGGCAAGAAGTTTAAGCATTGCTGCGGACGTTGAGGTGCACCGACCAGTGGCCCTGCGATGAGTGGGGCGACCTGCTCTGGGAATACCAGAGGCAGTGAACCGCCGCGCCGATCTTTTCACCCCCGAAATTGGGTATTGGACGGCTTGACGTGTTTTCGATGTCCGGACGTCGTCCGGGTGCGTTCGGATCGTGCGCCGCTGTGTTGGGTGCCGCTCCGCGCCGCGACCCCATGACTTACGCCCAAGTTTCGTCCCTTGTGCCTGGCCTCCCCGCCTGCGGACTTCGATTCCGCTCTCCTATCCCGTTTCGTCCGCGCGGGGCGGCCGGAAGCTGGCTGCTTCGTAGCCTGCGGCTCCTCGTGGTGGTCTGCGGTTGGGCGGTGGTCGCCCGGGCGCAACTGGAATATCCCACGATCAGGAATCTCACGCGCGAATCGCCGGCCGTCGTGAGCAGCGGAGGCGTGGTGACCTATGGTGTTTCCCTGAACCCCGGCACGGCTCCGATCGACCGGGTGCGCTTTACGTTCCATGCCGGCGCCTCGGAACGGATGGAGGCAATCGCCGCGGCGGATCCCGCTTCGGGTCGGGTTTCGGCGACGATCGATCCCGGTTGGGAAAGCGGCGCCTACCGGCTTGTCGCGGTCTCCCTGCGTGACACCTGGGGGCGCACGACCACCTATGACTCGGAAGGCCGGGTCATGGCGTCCGCCTTCCCGTCGCAACAGACCCCGTACTATGCCGGCCCCGATACGCACGCGATGGATCTTGGCGACCTCGGGTTCGAAGTGAGAAACGGCTCGACGCGGCCCCGCCGAACGGACCTGACCGATCTTGTCGTTCTCACCTCCAGTCCGGTGGCCCCGGGACAGAGTGTGCGGCTGCGCGTTTCCAGTCTGCCGGGCGCGGTGCCGCTTGCGCGGATCCTGCTGACGTTCACCCATGCGACGAACGCGAGCCTCACCCACCTGTTCACGCTGGAAACCGCCAGTCCCAACGGGGAGTTCGATGTCCCCGTCGTCGGAGCGATGGTCAACGGCCGCTACCGGCTGACCTCCGTCGTCACCGAAGACCCGGAAGGTCGCGTCGTGAACTACCGAGGCGACGGCAGCGCGATCGAGAGCCTGGAGGGTCGGGCGCGGACGATCGCTTCGACTCTCTCCTACACCTTGGACGGTGCTTCGCTCACCGTTTCAGGCGCCAGCACGACCGCGCCCGCCGCGCAGCTTTCTGCTTGGGAGCGGACGAGCGCGGCGGAGATGATTCCCGGCGGCACCGTCCGCTTCAACTTTGCCGCGCAGGGCGGCGCATTTCCGGTGGAGCAGGTCTCGATTCGGATTGTGGATCCTTTCGGAGGAACGCGCACCCTCAGCAGCGCGAGCGCCAGCGGCAGCTTCGCGATTCCCGTGACGGCCGACTGGATCAGCGGATCCTACAGCGTGAATCTCGTCACTCTGACCGACGCCGCCGGACGTCGCGTCAACTATCTCCCGGTGGGTGGAACAGCCCCCGTTGGCGGCTCGATCGGCGTGGGACGGCCCGCCCCAGCGGAACAGTTCACCTTTACGGTTCGCGGCGGCCGTGAGGTCGGTCCCTATTTTGTCCTCCAGCCGCGGTCCGCGACGATTCTACCCCCCGGCCAGGCCTTCGTTTCACTCGTCGCCGGGGCAGCGGGCGTGGGACCAGTGACCTATCAGTGGTATCAAGGGGAGGTCGGCGATACGAGCCAGCCGCTCCGAAGCGCGCAGCCTGCTCCGAACCAGCTTGGGACTACGATCACGGGTCCCACCACGTTCTGGGTGCGGGCGACAACCGTGGGCGGCTCCGTGGACAGCCAGCCCGCTCGCGTCGCGTTTCGGCCGGCCGATTTCGGGCGGCTGACGAATCTTTCGATCCTCACGAGTCTGGGTGACGGGAATGACAGTTTCTCGGTGGGGTGTGTGGCGGGCGGGCAGGGCGCGAGTGGTCCGAAGTCAGTCCTGGTTCGCGCGGCCGGGCCGTCGCTGGCGGCGTTGGGCGTCGCGGATGCCGCGGTTGATCCGCGGCTGCAGCTCTACCGCGAGACGACGATCGTGGCGGAAAACGACAACTGGGGCGGCGCGCCCGCCTTGAGTGCGGCGATGACTGCGGTCGGGGCGTTTGCCCTTACGGGGCCGGCGTCCCGCGATGCCGCGACGCTTGCGTCGTTCAGCGCCGGCGTGAATCACACGGTGCGCATTTCCGGCACGGGCGCCGGCCGGGTGATCGCCGAGCTCTATGATGCCGGTCCGGGACCGGTTGAGTCCGCCACGACCCCCCGGCTGGTCAATCTCTCCGTCCTGAAGCAGCTCGGTGACGGCCTCACGCTGGGCTTTTCGATTGCCGGTGCTTCGCCGATGAACGTGCTCGTGCGCGCGGTGGGACCGGGACTCGCGCAGGCGCCGTTCAATGTCGCGGATCATGTCCGGGATCCGCGTCTCGTCATCTTCCGTGGTCCCGAGCGCATCGCCGTCTCGGATGACTGGGATTGGAGCAACAGCACCGTCCTTGGCAGCGCCTTTCGCACCGTCGGGGCCTTTCCCCTCCCCAATGCCTCGAAGGACGCCGCGCTGCTGAGGACGCTTTCCCCGGGCAGCTACACCGTCCAGATCAAGGCGGCGGATCCGTCTGCCGGGCTTGTGCTCGTCGAAGTGTACGAAGTGCCGTGAGCGGGCTTGGGAATGGGGCCCAGACCTGACCCCATGAAACGAGGCGCGATCAGGGTGCTCGCGCTACTTTGGGGCTCGGAGAGTCCGGCGTGCAGCCAGGGGCGGGAGCGTCCCCGCTCCTGGTCGCATGCACCCAGCCAGCTCCGGTCTACACCTCAGGCTGCGCCAACCGTGCCGTCGCCTGTTCGGCGAAATGCAGGTGGTCGTGCATCTTCCGGTCCGCCGCCGCTGGGTCGCGCTGCATGATCTCGCGCACGAGCTGTTGATGAAAATCGGCGGGATGAACGAAGACGTACTGGTTCTTGATCCAACGCGTCGTGAGTAGCTCCCGCATGCCGGTGCGTTTCAGGGTATCTTCCAAGGCCCCGCAGCCGGTGGCCCGGGCCAGCTTGAGGTGAAACTCCAGGTGGCGGAGAGTGGCGCGCGCTTCGTCGCGGCCGATTTCGTTGAGGCAACGGTCGAGGCCCTCGGCCTCGGCGAGCAGTTCTGCCAGGATTTCGTCGGGCGCCTGTTCCGCCAGCAGCCGCACCGCGTGGCGTTCGATCGCTTCGCGCAGCACGAATTCGTCCCGCAAGGTTTCGTCGCTCAGGGCGATGACGCGGGTGCCGTACATTTCCTTGGTTTCGACCAGTCCGTCGCCACCCAGCCGGCCGAGGGCTTCGTTGACAATCG
>JBEIHL010000483.1:0-3927 GCA_040381375.1 Opitutaceae bacterium | reverse complement strand
GGTTCACTGGGCGCGCAGACCGCCGCGACCGCCCCGAGCGCGCCGCCGCGAACGGACGCCGCCATCGTGCTCTCCCCGTTCATGGTCGAGGCCGGGACAGAGAGAGGCTACCTCGCCACGCAGACGCTCAGCGGCACGCGGCTGAAAACCGACCTGAAGGACATCGGGTCGGCGATGACGGTGTTCACCGAACAACTGATGGACGACCTCGGCGCCAACAGCATCTACGACCTCATGGCGTTCGCGCCGAACACCGACCCGTTCATCATGTCGACCTCGGACATCACGGGGAATGGGAACGACTTTATCAACATCCCGACCAAGTTCGTGAGCCGCGGCGGGGCCTCGACCGTCGTCGGCCAGGATTTTTTCACCAACAACATCCCGAACGATCGCTTCAACTCGGAGGCGCTCACCTTCACGCGGGGCCCCAACGCGATCCTGTTCGGCCTCGGCAATGCCGCCGGCGCCTTCGTCTCGTCCACCAAGCGGGCGAAGAATCGGACCGCCACCACGATCGAGTATCAAGTCGACGACCGCGGCTCCTACCGCGCGACCCTCGACCACAACCACGTGCTCAAAAAAGACCTCCTGGCGATCCGGTACTCGGGCCTCTACGAGAACCTCAACAGCTTCCGGATTCCGACCGAGAGTTTCCAGCGACGGCACTTCGTGACGCTGAATCTGACGCCGTTCAAGACGACCACGCTCCGAGTGAACTACGAGCGCGGATTGATCAACGCGCCCGCCGTCCGACCCTGGCCGGACTACGATGCGGTGTCACCGTGGCTCGCCGCCGGTTCCCCGATCATCGAGACCTTCACCAATACCGCCGCCGGGAAACCGCGGGGCACCCAGAACTACGGACAGGCGGGACTCGTCTCCACGGCCTTCTCGGCCGGCGGCACACCGATTCCTACTCAGAGCCTCACGAATCAAGGCCAGTCGGTGCCCACGTCGTTCGCCAACGGCTTTGCGGTGAACGGCGCCAGTTTCCGCTCGCTCGTGAACGAGGACATCTATCCGACCTTCGCCAGCAACTTCGGCAATTCGGCGTTCCGGCTGACCGACTACGACATCGCCTCGCTCTTCATCGAACGGCAGATCACCCGCGATTTCTTCGTGGAGGCCGCCTATAATCGCGTCGACAGCGACCTGAAGGCGGTGAACGGCTTCGTCGGGCAACTAACCTATATTTACGTCGACCCCAACCGTCGGCTGCCGAACGGCCAACTGAATCCCAACGTCGGGCTGCTCTACAGCGAATCGCAGAGCACGCTCATCGACGCCCCCAACGAGGCCGAGAACTACCGCGTCATGGCGTCCTACAATCTCGACTTCACGCGCCGCTCGCCGGGCTGGCTCCGGCACCTGGGCCGGCACCAGGCCGCGGTTTTCATGGAGGACAGCAACACGAGCGGCTGGTCCAGCAACAACGGCCTGTTCAACAGCACGCCGCTCGCCGCCACGGGCGCCGCCGCGCAGATCAACAACGGGAACAACGCGATTCGCTTCCGCTATTACATGGAGCCCGCGCGGGGCAAAATCGGCACGAACGTCGGCGACTACATCAAGAGCCTGCCCGTCCTCTACGCCAACGATCCCTTGCCCGCCCGCGACGCCAGCGGTGTCACGCCGGCCTTCTTCTCCTTCCAGGGACCCACGATGACGGAGTCCGTCGTCCGGACCTACGCCCTCGCCACGCAGAGTTTCTTTTGGAAGGACCGGATCGTCGTCACCAACGGCCTGCGCGAGGACAAGCAGACGTCTTGGCTGGCCGTGCCGAACGACTTCGCCGCCCTGCGGGATGCCCGCGGCATCGCCCCGCGGCCGAGCGGGATCGACCTGCGCCGGTTCAAGGGCGACAGCCGGACGTCGCGCGGCGGCAACACCTACTCGCGCGGCCTCGTGTTTCACGCGCTGCCCTGGCTGAGCCTGAGCTACAACACGTCGAACAATTTTCAGGTCAACGCCGGCACGCGCAACGTCTACGGCGACCTGCTGCCCAACCCCGAGGGCGAAGGCACCGACTACGGCGTGAAGCTCTCGTTCCTCAATCGCCGCGTCTTCCTCGAACTCACGCACTATACGAACAGCAACCAAAACAGCGGCGACAGCATCTCCAACAATTCCGCGGGCAACTTCAAACAGTTCGATCAGCTCTGGATCGGCGTGAGCGATTTCACCGGCGACGTGAAATACCTGACGTCGCCGTATTCCACGATCAGCACGGTCTGGCAGGATGTCGTGTCGACCACCTCCAAGGGCTACGAATTCTCCCTCACGGCCAATCCCACCGACCGGTGGCGGATCACGCTCAACGGCAGCCGGCGCGGCGACAATACGACGAGCGCGCGGGGTGTTTATATCAACCAGTACATGGCCGAGTATATTCCCATCATCAAAGCGCACCCCGAGTGGCTGCCGGTCGTCACGGCCAATAATCTCACCGTGGCCCAGCGCGTCGCCGAACTCGAGGAGATCCTGGTCAACTTCAACGCCATCCGGAACAGCCCCTCGGCGAACTTCGCCTCCCGATGGACGCTCAATCTGATTCAGAGCTACGACTTCGCCCGCACCGGGCCGCTGGGCGGCTTTTCGATCGGCGGCAGCATGAACGCCCGCGGCAAGGCGATCAGCGGCTTCGCCGTCGACGCGCGCAATGTCCTCGATCCGACGATCCCGTACTACGCGCCGGCCTATGCGAATTTCGGCGCCTGGGTCACGTATCGCCGAAAGCTCTTCCGGGACCGCATCGACTGGCGCCTGCAGGTGAACGTTCGAAATGTCTTCGACAAAAACACGATCTACCCGCTGGTCACCGTCGACACCCGCGACGGCCGGCGCACGCCCGACGTCGCCGTGTACACGCTGAAGGAGCCGCGGACGTTTCAGTTCACGAGTACGTTCAAGTTCTAAGTGCGATCGATTCAGACGGAGTGCCCACGAAACACACGAATCACACGAAACCAAACGCAGTGGACGAAATCGGGGCTCAGAGAGAACTCACCTCTCGGTGATCGAATCGATCCACTCGGCTCACGGCAAAATCCGTCCTTTTTCGTGCCTTTCGTGTGTTTCGTGGGCCACTCCGGTTCACTCACCGCTCGCGCACCACGACTTGAATCGGCAGGCTGGCCCGTTCCCCGCCGGAGTTCCACACGATGCAAGCGTAGCTGCCCGCATGGTCGGCGTGCACGGCCTTGATTTCCAGGACGTCACTCGTCGCACCCTCAATGATCCGGCCATCCTGAAACCACTTGTAGGAAAATGGGCGCGTGCCGTCCGCGGTGACTATGAGCCGCAGTGGCTGGCCCACGCTCACGTATTCGGTCGGCACTGACGACGGCGCCGACCCGCCTCCCCCCCTCGGAGCCGGCTGCGGTGCTGGAGCCGAAACCGGAGCTGCCGCCGGTCGGACCGTGAGTTTCGGCGGCGGCGGTGGGGGCGGGAGCGGAGGAGGCGGCGAACCGACGAGCATGAGGCGCGCGCCCGCACTCGTGGTGGTGCCGGCGGCGTTGGTGACCGTGACCGTATAGGTGCCAATGTTGTTTTCCGTGACGCGAGTGAGCACCAGGGATCGCTTGTCCCACTCCGGCCAAGGCTCGGAGTTGCGATACCACTGGTAAGTCAGCGGTCCGTCGCCCGAGGCTTTCACCGCAAAGGTCACGGTGCCGAGTCGCGGCACCTCCTGGTCGACCGGTTGCTGGGTGATCGTGGGCGGTGACCCGGCCTGCGCCACGGGGTCGAAGAGCGGCACGCCGGCGCAGCCTGCCAGGAACACGAGCAGGACGGAAAGCCGGGCGGGGCGCATGCGCCGAGGCGTATCCGAACGGCCGCGACAGTGCCAGCCGACAAAGCGGGCGGTCGCCTCTTCCGCCTGCCGGCTCAGCCTGTGCGTCCTTCGCCCTCGGAGCGCCGAGCTCC
>JBEIHL010000482.1:0-3930 GCA_040381375.1 Opitutaceae bacterium | reverse complement strand
TTGTAGTCCGCGATGGCCGCACTGAGGTCGGCCTTGGTGAAGTCGGGCCAGAGAATGGGCGTGAAAACAAATTCCGAGTAGGCGGCCTGCAGCAGCAGGAAGTTGCTCATCCGCGTTTCGCCCGACGTACGAATCACGAGGTCGGGCTCGGGCATCTCCGCGGTGTAAAGGTAACGGCTGAACGTCGCCCAGGAGCTGTCGTTGAGCTTCTCTTTGCCGGCGGCAACCGCGGCGGCGTAAGCCCGGGCGGCGTCGACCACCTCGGTCCGGGAGCCGTAGTTGAGCGCCAGCACCAGCGTGTAGTCGGTGAAATGCTGCGTGGCCTCGATCGTCGCGTGCAGCACCTTCTGCACCCCGGCCGGCAGCTCCTCGGTGCGACCGATGGTCCGGAGCCGCACCCGGTCGCGGATGAAGGTTTCCAGCTCCTTCTTCAGGTAATACTCGAGCAGCGACATCAGCCCGCCCACCTCGTCCTGCGGACGTTTCCAGTTCTCGATCGAGAACGCGTACAGCGTGAGCATCCGCACTCCGAGGTCCCGGGCGGCAAGCGTCACCGTGCGCACGGTCTCCACGCCCCGGCGGTGACCCTCGATGCGGGGCAGGCCGCGCTGTTTCGCCCAGCGTCCGTTGCCATCCATGATGATCGCGACGTGATGGGGAACGTTTTCAGCGGAGGGCGGCATTGCGGCAGTTCGCGACCTTGGGCGGCGGTGCGCGGCTTGACAAGCCGCCATGCGGGGGCGGGTGGCGGTTTGACCCGGAGCGGAATTGGGCCGACGGTGGCTCATGGCTGTTCCCCTGTCCGCCGATGAAATCCGTCAAGCCCTCGCCGGTCTGCCCGGGTGGATCTTGGAGCGCGACGCCCTCGCGAAGACATTCCAGTTCGACTCCTTTCGCGGGGCGCTGGCCTTCATGGTGCGGGCCGGATTCGAGGCGGAGGAGCTCAACCACCATCCCGAGTGGACCAATGTCTATCATCGGGTGAGCGTGCGGCTGAACACCCACGACGCCGGGGCCCGGGTGACGGCGAAGGACGTGGCGCTGGCGCAGCGGTTCGAGCGGCTGATGGCCGGCTGAACGGTGGAGCCGCTTGTCCCCAAGCGGCTGGTTTGGGCAGCCTTCGAGGTCGATCGCGGCAGGGTGGCCGGGTGTACGGACTCAAGCGGCGTGGAGACACGCCGCTCCACCGTCGGTAAAATAACCCGTGACGTTTCCCCTCCCTGGTCCGTCCGGCGGTTGAAGTTGCGCAGCGGGGCGTTAGCGGCTTAGTCGGCCGGTTCTGAGTGGTCCTTCCGTCCCGGAATGGCCCACGACGAGTCCAAGCTCTGCTTCCGACCGTTACACTTTCTCCCGACATGTCATCTCCCTCCCGATTCCGCCGCAGCTGGCTCATCTATTGCGGGCTCACGCTCCTTTTCGCCGCCGGCGTATGGTACTTTGGCTTCCGCACCAAGGGGGCGCAGGAGAATACGCGGGCGGCGTTCCGCAAAAAGTACGCGGCGATTCCCGCGCCGGTACGGGTGGTAAAGGCGGAGCGGCGCAACCTTGATGTGTACCTGAAGGCCATCGGCACGGTGAATCCACTCAACACCGTCACGGTCCGCAGTCGCGTCGAGGGCCAGTTGCTGCGGGTGGCCTTCGAGGAGGGCCAGTACGTGAAGCAGGGCCAGTTGCTCGCGGAAATCGACCCGACGCCCTACAAGATCCGGCTGACGCAGGCCGAGGGGCAGCAATTGCAGAACGTCTCCCAAGTGCGGACCGCCAAGAGCGACCTCGAGCGCTTTCGCGCCCTGCACGCCCAGGCCCTGGTCACGACCCAGCAGCTTGAACAGCAGCAAGCCCTCGTCGCCGAGCGCGAAGGGGCCCTGGCCGCGGATCGCGCGCAGGTCGAGGAAGCCCGTCTCCAGCTCGCGTATACGCGCATCGAGGCGCCGATCTCCGGCCGGACCGGCTTGCGCACCGTGGACGTCGGCAACCTGGTGCGCGCGAACGATGCCAACGGGCTCTTCGTGATCAGCCAGACGCGACCGATCACCGTGGTCTTCACCGTTCCGGAAATCGACCTCGCCAAGGTCGTCGAACCCCTGCGGGCCGGCGCGCATCTGCCGGTCGAAGCTTGGGACCGCGGTGAACAGATGAAACTCGGCACCGGTGTGCTCAAGACCTTCGACAACAAGATCGAGCTCGCCACCGGCACGCTTCGGCTCAAGGCGGAGTTTCCGAACGAGGACGAGAAACTCTTCCCCAATCAGTTCGTGAATGTCCGGCTCAAGGTGCGCACGCTCTCCGATGCCGTGGTGGTCCCCGCGGCCGCCGTCCAGTTCGGCTCCCGCGGCACGTATGTTTACATCGTCACCGACGACAACAAATCGAGCATCCGCAACGTCGTCCTCGGTCCGTCCGACGGCACGTATCAGGCCGTGACGGAAGGTCTCAAGGGCGGCGAGCCCGTCGTCCTCGAGGGTCTCGATCGCCTGCGCGAAGGAAAGAACGTCATCATCGTCGCCGATGCGCCGGCCCCGGCTGCGGGTGCCGACGGTGCCGCCAAAACCAAGGGCGGTCGCGGCAAGAAAGGGGGCGGGGAAGGGAAGGGCGGCGAGGCCGCCGGGAAGTCCGGCAAATGAGCCCCTCCCGCATCTTCATTCTCCGGCCGGTGGCGACCAGCCTGCTCATGGTCGCGCTGCTGCTTTCGGGCATCATGGCGTACCGGCTGCTCCCGGTCGCCGCGCTGCCGCAGGTGGAGTTTCCGACCATCCAGGTCTTCACGTTTTACCCGGGCGCGAGTCCCAGCGTGACGGCCAGCGCGATCACCGCGCCGCTCGAGCGCCGGTTCGGCCAGATTCCGGGCGTCAATCAGATGTCCTCCTCGAGCTCCGCGGGCGCGTCGGTCGTCACGCTGCAATTCTCCCTGAAGGTGTCGCTCGATGTCGCCGAACAGGAGGTCCAGGCGGCGATCAACGCGGCCGACAATCTTCTCCCCAACGACCTGCCCGCGCCACCGATTTACCGGAAGGTCAATCCGGCCGACACCCCCATCCTCACCCTCGCGGTTACGTCCGCCAGCATGCCCCTGCCGCAGGTGCACGATCTCGTCGACACCCGCATCGCGCAGAAGCTGGCCCAGATTCCCGGCGTCGGCATGGTCAGCCTCGCCGGCGGCCAGCGGCCCGCGGTCCGGGTGCAGATCAATCCCGGCGCCCTCGCGGCGCGCGGCCTCAACCTCGGCGATGTCCGGAGCGCCATCAACGCGGCCAGCGTCAATTCGCCCAAGGGGAGTTTCGACGGACCGGTGCGGACGATCCTGATGGACGCCAACGACCAGCTCCGCTCGGTCGAGGAGTACCGCAACCTGATCATCGCCTGGCGGGACGGCGCGCCGCTGCGGCTGGGCGATGTCGCACGGATCGAGAATGCCGCCGAGAACCGGCGTCTGGCGGCGTGGGCCGACAATCAGCCCGCGGTGCTGGTCAACGTGCAGCGCCAGCCCGGCGCCAATGTGATCGAGGTGGTCGATCGCGTGCAGGCCCTGCTGCCGCAACTTTCCGCCAGCCTGCCCGCCGCAGCGGAACTCGCCGTCCTGACCGATCGCACGCAGAGCATCCGCTCCTCGGTGCGCGCCGTGCAGCACGAGCTGATCTTCGCGATCGGGCTCGTGGTGCTGGTGACGTTCCTCTTCCTGCGCAACATCCCGGCCACGATCATTCCCAGCATCGCGGTGCCGCTCTCGCTCATCGGCACCTTCGGCGTGATGTACCTGGCGGGCTATTCGCTGAACATTCTGACGCTGATGGCGCTCACGATCGCGACGGGGTTCGTCGTCGACGATGCGATCGTGATGCTCGAGAACATCGCGCGCGTCCGTGAACAGGGCTACTCGCCCCTCGAATCCGCGCTCAAGGGCGCGGCCCAGATCGGTTTCCCGCGGGTGTC
>JBEIHL010000481.1:0-3936 GCA_040381375.1 Opitutaceae bacterium | reverse complement strand
TGAGCTCTCAGGAAAGAAAAGCAGCCTGAGGACAGGCTGCTCCACCTCAGCCCAGCAGAAACAGAATCATCCACTGGGCGGCGAACACCCGCAGGAGCATCGTCAGCGGGTAGACGGTGACGTACGCGATGGCGACGTCTTCGCTGCCGGCGAGGGTATTCGCGAAGGCGAGCGCGGGTGGATCCGTCATGCTGCCGGCCAGCAGACCGCACAGTCGGACGTAGTTCAGTTTCCAAATCGCGCGCGCCGCGAGCGCTACGAGCAGCAACGGCACGACCGTGACCACCGCGCCGGCCAGCATCCAGCGGAGGCCGTCCCCTTCGCTGATGAGCGGCCAGAAGGAGTCACCGGATTTTAGGCCGACTGCGGCGAGGAAGAGGGCGATGCCGATCTCGCGGAGCATGTAGTTCGCGTTCGGCGGCATGTACCAGACCAGCGGTCCCCAGTGGCCGAGCCGGCCGAGCAGGATGGCGACGATCAAGGGGCCGCCGGCGAGGCCGAGTTTCACGGGAGCAGGCAGGCCGGGGACGAAGAGTGGCATCGTGCCCAGCATGACGCCGAGCAGGATGCCGACAAAGACGGCGACGAGATTGGGCTGGTTGAGCTCCTTGGGCGAATTGCCCAGCAATGCCTCCGCCGGGGCGAGCTGGGCCTCGGGTCCGACCAGCGTCAACGTGTCCGCAAACTGGAGACGCAAACTGGAGGTCGGCGTGAACTGCTGGTCGCCGCGGGCGATGCGCGTCACGTTCACCCCGTAGCGCCGGCCGAGGTCCAGTTCGTCCACGGACTTGCCGAGCGCGGTGCGACTGGTGACGAGGACCCGGCGGACATCGACATTTCCCGGCGCGGACCGCAGATCGGCCGAACTGGTTTCGCCAATGACGACGCGAAGGGACTCGAGGCCCGCCGGAGAGCCCACGAGCAGCAGTTCGTCCCCGAGCGCGAGGCGCGTATCCGGCGTGGCGACGCGCACCGTGCCCTCGCGGGAGAGCCGCGACACGACGACCTCGCTTTCGCGGAGGGCCGGTATTCGAGCGATGGGTACGCCCGCGAGATTGGGATTCGTGACCCGCAGCGCGAGCGTCTCGATCGGCCGCTGTTCCGCCGCGCGGTCGGCACGGAGCGCGCGTTTTTCGCTCTCTAGGTCCACGCGGAAAAGGCGACGGATCGCGAGCATGGCCAGGATGGTGCCGAGGATGCCGAACGGGTAGGTGACGGCATAGGCGACGTCGGGCAGCTTGAGCATCGCCTCCGAGGTCCCCGACATCTGCCGCAGCGCCTGTCCGGCGGCGGCGAGGCTGGGGGTGTTGGTGGTGGCGCCGGAGAAAATGCCGACCGCGGCCGGCAGTGGAATGCCCGCCAGCCGAGGCAGCAGGAGCACGAGGCCGGCGCCGAGCAGCACCACCGCGGCGGCCATCAGGTTGAGCGCCAGACCCTGGCGGCGCAGCGAGGCGAAAAATCCGGGGCCGAGTTGGAGGCCGATGGTGAAGACGAAGAACACCAGTCCCAGCTCGCGCGTGAACTCGAGCACGGCCGGATTCACCTTGAGGCCGAGGTGCGCGGCGAGCAGGCCGGAGAACAGCACGCCAGCGACGCCGAGGCTCACGCCGAAGATGCGGACATGGCCGAGCGCCAGTCCGGCCGCGATCACCGCGCCGAGCGCCGCGATCGAATGGGCGACCGAATCCTGGTGCAGCAGTTCAATGAACCAGTTCAAGGCGGGCGAGCGTGACGGGCGGGAGGCACGCGTCCAGCGCCTGCTTTGCCAGTTAGGTGACGAACGCGCAGCGCCGGTCGGCGATGGTGGTACGTTGCGAAAAATGGCGGGTGCTTCGTTCGCTCCCAGGGCGTCAGCGCGCTAAGACCTATGTTTACCCGGTCCGCCATTGCGTCGCTGCGCCGCGTCGCTGAGCCTGATGCTGTTGCCGCTCCCCGTACGGGATGGCGGCGCGCACTATGCTCGCTTTCCGGCCACGGCTGTGGGACGCGCTCCGGGATTACAACCGGCAGCGGTTCAAGCACGATGTCTTCGCTGGCGTGACGGTTGGGATCGTGGCGCTGCCGCTGGCGATCGGTCTCGGCATCGCTTCCGGCGTATCGCCTGGCGCGGGCATTTACACCGCGATCATCGGCGGTTTTCTGGTTTCCGCGCTGGGTGGATCGCGGGTGCAGATTGGCGGTCCAGCCGGGGCGTTTGTCGGCCTGGTGTACGCGATCATCGTGCAATACGGGCTGCCCAGCCTGCTCGTTTGCACGGCGATGTCGGGCGTGATGCTGTTCATCCTCGGCGCGGCGCGTCTGGGTTCGCTGATCAAGTTCATCCCGCATCCGGTGACGACCGGTTTCACCTGCGGCATCGCCGTCACGATCATCCTTTCCCAGGTGAAGGATTTTCTTGGGCTGAGTTTGCCGCAGTTGCCGGCGGAGTTCTTCGAGCGGATCGGCGCTCTCGCCGGGGCGTTGCCGAGCGTGAACGTATCCACCGTGCTGTTGGGCACGGCGGCCTTTGCGATCATTCGCCTCTGGCCGGTGCGATGGGCGCGGTTTTTCCCCGGCACCATCGTCGCGGTGATCGCCGGTACGGCCGCGGTGCATTTTCTGAAGCTGCCCGTCGAGACGATCAGCAGCCGTTTCGGCGGGGACGCGTTTCCCAGCGCGCTGCCCGAGTTCAAGCCGCTCTCCTTCGACTGGCAAACGCTCGGCGAACTGATCCGGCCGGCGCTGGCGATCACGCTGCTGGGGGCGATCGAATCGCTGCTGTCGGCGGTGGTGGCCGACGCCATGATCGATGACCGGCACGACTCGAACCAGGAGCTGATGGGACAGGGGATCGCGAACGTCGTGGTCCCGTTCTTCGGCGGCATCCCGGTCACCGGTGTGATCGCGCGCACGGCGACGAACGTTCGCAACGGCGCCGCGACGCCCGTCGCCGGCATGGTGCATGCCGGGGCGCTGCTGCTCATCGTGCTGGTCGCGGCGCCCGTGGCGAAATTCATCCCCCTCGCGGTGCTCGCGGCGGTGCTCGTCGCGGTCGCGCTCAAGATGGGGGATTGGGCGGAGTTTCGCATCCTGCACCGGCACACGAAGAGTGACGCGGCGGTTTTTCTCGTCACCTTCGTGCTCACCGTGATCTTCGACCTCACGATCGCGGTCGAGGTGGGAATGGTGCTGGCGGCGGGGCTGTTCATCAAGCGCGTGACCGACACCACCCGCGTCACCGCGCTCGACGAAACCGGCGCGCCCGGCCAGGGGCACGAGCCACTGCCGGCGTTGCCGCCCGGCGTGCTGGTTTACCGGGTGTTTGGCGCCCTGCTCTTTGGCGCCGCGGACAAGCTCGACAGCGTGCTGCGTCGGGCCAGCGCGGATACACGGGTCGTGGTGCTGCACCTGGCGGCGGTCACGGCGCTCGACGCCACGGCTTTGAACGCCCTCGACTCGCTGCACGCCAAGCTGCGCCGGCACGGGAAGCACCTCGTGATTTGCGGTCCGCACACCCAGCCCTACAGCCTCATGGCGAAGTCGGGCTTCCTCGAGCGGGTCGGCGAGGAAAATGTCGCGGCCGACCTGGCGTCCGCCGTCGCCCGCGCCGGAGTGCTCGTCCGCGGCTGAAGCCCCGCAACCGGTGGTCAGGCAATGGCAATCGTTGCGTAGTCCAGGCCGGCCAGCGTCCGATAGAATTGGGTTTTGGAAACGACGTCGAACAACGCCGAGGTGTTTCCGGCCCGACCGGTGTGCGTGGTGTGCGGGAAAGACACCGAGAACGGCGGGAGCTTCATGCGTCTTCACCTCGAAGGGGGCCGGGTGGAATTCTGCACGCCGCAGTGCGTGCGAGGCTACCATGGCGAACCCGATCGGCCGGCGGGCAAGGGAGCGCGGCCCGCAGATGGGTGGACGGCCTGGGCGGTACGGTGGGGGCCGTGAGGCGGCGCGGCCGCG
>JBEIHL010000480.1:0-3955 GCA_040381375.1 Opitutaceae bacterium | reverse complement strand
GACGTCCGCGCTCCCGGGGGGGGGAAGACTACTTGGCTGATTGTTTCTTTTTGTCCGACGCTTTCTTCGGCGTGGCCGCGGCGCGACGGCTCCAGTTCGGCGACGGCGTGTGCGCTTCGGCCATGAATTTCTCGATCCGTTGCACGACCGCGGCGTTCGCGCCGGCCAGGTTCTTCGTTTCACCGGGATCGGCCGGCAGGTCGTAGAGCTCGAAACTCGCCGGCGCACCGTCCCGGCGAATGGCCTTCCACCGGCCCCAGCGCACCGCCTGTTGGAAGCCACCGGAGTACTGCTCCCAGTAGATCATACGGTCCAGTTCCTGGCGCTGGCCGAGCAGGGTCGGCCGCAGGCTGACCCCATCGATGCGCAGCGGCGCCGAGGCGCCGGCAAGGTCGGCGAGGGTCGGCAGGATATCGAAAAACATGCACGGCAGGTCGCTCTTCGTACCCGCCGGGATTTGACCGGGCCAGCGCACGAGCAGCGGGGTGCGCAGGCCGCCTTCGAAGACATCGCCCTTGGCGCCGCGCAAGGGCGCGTTGCTGTCGAAGCGTCCTTCGTAGCGCCGGGCGCCGCCGTTGTCCGAAGTGAAGAAGACGACGGTGTGATCGTCGATCTTGAGCTCCTTCAGCAAGTCGAAGAGCCGGCCCATGTCCCGATCGATCAGGCTGACCATGGCGGCGTGGATCTTTTCTTCCTCGCTCCAGGGCCGGTCGGCGTACGCGCCAAGCGATGGCACGGCCATTTCCTGGTGCGGCAGCGTAAACGGCAGGTAGAGGAAGAACGGGCCGCCACTGCGACGCTTGATGAAATCGAACGCAAAGTTCGCGAAGAGTTCGTGCGTATGCTGACCGCGTTGGCCGGCGACGTTGGCGTCGATCGTGACCTTCTGCTGATTACGCCAGAGATAATCCGGATAATGCGTGTGGGCGTGGTTCTGATTGAGAAAACCGAACCACTCGTCGAAGCCCTTGTAGTTCGGTTCGCCGGTCGAGCCCGGTTCGCCGAGGCCCCATTTGCCCGTCATGCCGGTGACATAGCCGCGGGCCTTGAGCACCTGGGCCACGGTGACGTCCTCCGGCTCGAGCACCACGCGTCGCGCCTGATTGTGGTCGAGCACGCCGCCGGACATGCCGGCGTTGCCCCTCACCCGGGTGTGGCCGAGGTGCTGGCCGGTCATGAGCACGCTGCGCGAGGGCGCACAGACGGAGCCACCCACGTAGGCCTGGTTGAACTGCAGGCCTTCGCGCGCCATGCGGTCGAGATGGGGCGTGGCGATGAGCTTTTGTCCGTAAGGGCCGATGTCACGATAGCCCATGTCGTCGACCATCACGAAAATGATGTTCGGCAGTGGCGGTCGGGCCGGCGTCTGCGCCGACAGCCACGAGACGAGCAACGGAATCAGGAGCAGGGGTAGTAGGCGTGGCATGGGAAGGTGAACGGCAGGAGACGGGGAGGCGGCGGGGAGAGCGAAGTCCAGACGGGGGAAATCGCCTCGCACGGGCCTACCGTTGCGGCGGGCCCGGCTCAAGCCGCCATTGGCGCGGCGAGGCGAACATTGCCTTGCGGCGCGACGCCCGACTTTGATGGAGGCGTCCCATGAAAACCGCGCCCCTTACCGCCGCCTCCGGATTTCTCGCCCACCGCGATATCGTGCGCTGGGGCATCATCGGGTGTGGCGACGTCACCGAGGTGAAGAGCGGGCCCGGTTTTCAAAAAGCCGAACGCTCCCGACTCGTCGCCGTGATGCGGCGCAACGGCGAGAAGGCGGCGGACTACGCGCGGCGTCACGGCGTGCCGCGCTGGTACGATGACGCGCGGGCGCTGATCGCCGACCCCGAGGTGGACGCCGTCTACGTCGCGACGCCGCCTGACACGCACGCGCATTACGCGGTGGAGGTCGCGCAGGCCGGCAAGCCCGTCTACGTCGAGAAACCCATGGCGCGCCACGGGCCCGAATGCGACCGCATGATCGCCGCCGCCGCGACGGCGCGGGTGCCCCTTTTTGTCGCGTATTATCGCCGCAGCATGCCGCTTTTCCGGCTGGTGGAGCGAGTCCTGGCGGAAGGCCGCATCGGCGCGATCACGGGACTCACCTACCGATTTGCGGCTCCGTTTCACGCCGGCCCCGCCCAGTGGCGAGTAGATGCCGCGACCGCGGGAGGCGGTCACTTTCTCGACCTCGGCTCGCACGTGCTGGACCTGATCGATTTCCTCACCGGTCCCATTGCCGACGTTCACGGCACGGCGGCCAACGTGGCGTCGGCGTACGTCGTCGAGGATGCGGTCGCGATGAGTTTCCGAACGGCGGCCGGCGCGCCCGCAACCGCGGCGTGGAACTTCGCCGGCGGTCCGGCCGAGGACGAGCTCGCGATCACCGGCACGCGGGGGCGCGTGAGCTTTTCGGTGTTCGGTTTCGAGCCGGTCCGGCTCGCGACGGCCGAAGGTATCCAATCCCTGGATGCCGAGCGACCCGCGCACGTGCAGCAACCGATGATCCAGGACGTCGTCGATGACCTGCTCGGGTTGCGGCCCAGCCCGAGCACGGGGCTCTCGGCCCGCCGGACGTCGGCGGTGATGGATCGGGTTCTGCAGGGCTACTACGGCGACCGCAGCGGTGCGTTCTGGGAAACGCCGGAACGGTGGCCGGGGCGGCCGCTCACTTCATGATCGAGTAGAGGCTCGCGTAGTCGTCGGTCCACAGGGGCGAATTCTTGCGGTCCGCGTCCGGCAGCTCCGCGACGTCCTTGATGCGCTCGCTCTCGAGGAACTCCTTGTTGCGGGTCACGATCACCCAGGTGGTCGCGTAGATCCACCAGTCCGGCTCGTTGTCATCCGGGATGGTCACGACACTCAACTTGAAGTGTTCCGCGAGCCGCTCGACGACGGGCTGCAGGTCCAGGTAGCGGTTGGAAATGTGAATCGCGAGCACACCATTCGGCGTCAGGTGCTTCAGGTAGATCTCGAACGCCTCCTTGGTGAGCAGGTGCACCGGAATCGCGTCGCTGCTGAACGCGTCGAGCGCGAGCAGGTCGAACGCCTGCGGCTGGTTTTCCGCGAGCTCGCGTTCCATCATTAGCCGGGCGTCACCCATCACGATGTCGGTCTTCGCCTGCGCGTAAGACAGGTATTTGAACTGCGAACGCGCGAGTTCCTCGACCGCCGGGTTTATCTCGTAGATTCGCAGGTAGTCGCCGCTGCGGCCGTAAACGGCGAGCGAACCGGTGCCGAGGCCGACGAGGCCGATCCGTCGCGGCGTCTCCGGGAGCGACACGATCGCCCGCCCCACGCCGCTGCTCTCGGCATAATAGCTCGTGGCCATCATCGCCTTTTCCGGCTTCACGAACTGGATGCCGTGGGTCGTCGCACCGTGCAGGAGCAGGTGGTAGTTGTCCTCCACATCGTCCGGGTAGTAGTCGAACACCTTGAGCGTACCGTAGAAATTACGCGTGGCGCTGAGCACGACGGTGCTGCTGCGTTCGTTCCACTGCATCACGAAGATCGCGCCAAACCCGACGCACACCGCCATTACAAACCCGCCCATGCGCGGCACCCAGTCGGCATTCAAGGTGCGCTTCCTGAGATCGAACACGCACGCTACAAACAGGACGAGCCCACCGACGATGTACCAGGCGCGATCCCGGAAAAAGAGGACGAGCTCTTCCTTCAACCCCGGGCTGTCGTCGAAGAGCGAGCCGATCGCGGGAATGACGAGCGTGGTGAGAAGCGCGCCCACCCCGGCCGCCACGGCGATCTCGCGACTGCGGTGGCGAAAACAGAGGACGCCCATGCCGTAGGACAGCACCCAGAGCCCGAGCTGCAGTTCGCGATAATCCTTGAAGATGGCCGGCGCCAGGATCGCGACGAAGAACCCGCCGAGCGCTCCGCCCGCCGAGATGTAGAGGAAATAGCCGGTCAGGTACTTCGGCGGCGGCTTCAACCGGTAGAGTTCGCCGTG
>JBEIHL010000479.1:0-3966 GCA_040381375.1 Opitutaceae bacterium | reverse complement strand
GCGAGACGCTGCTGCGGCGGGTGACCCTCGAGCTGACGGGTGTACCGCCGACGCCGGCCGAGTTGGACGCGTTTCTCGCCGACCGCGCGCCCGACGCTTACGAGCGGCTCGTCGACCGGCTGCTGGCCTCTCCGCGCTATGGCGAACGCTGGGCGTGGGACTGGCTCGATGTGGCGCGGTACGCGGACACGAATGGCTTTCAGGGCGATCCCGAGCGCACGATGTGGCCGTGGCGAGACTGGGTGGTGAACGCGATCAACGCGAACATGCCGTACGACCAGTTCACGATTGAACAGCTGGCGGGTGATCAGTTGCCGAATGCGACGACGGAGCAGAAGCTCGCGAGCGGGTTTCACCGCAACAACATGTTCAACGGCGAGGGCGGCCGGATCGCCGAGGAGACTCGAGTCGAGAACGTGTTCGACCGCGTCGAGACGACCGCGACGGTGTGGCTCGGGCTCACGTTTACCTGCGCCCGGTGTCACGATCACAAGTACGACCCGGTTTCGCAAAAGGACTACTATGCACTCTATGACATCTTCAATCAGTTGTCGGAGACCGGCGGTGCGAGTGGCGCCGGACGCAGTGGTCAGATCTCGCCCGTCCTCGACATGTCGACGCCCGCGGAGGAGGAGCGCGTCAAGCGGGCGAACGCGAAAGTCGATGAGGTGGCGAAGCGCGTGCAAGCCTTCGAGGTGAAGAAGTTTCCGCGGGCGGAGGGGCGGGCCGTCGAGGAATCGCCCGACGCGATCAAGCTGCCCGGAAATCTTTTTGCGACCCACGCGAAGGTGGAGCCGCGACGCAGGAACATCAACGGCCTGCTGGAGTCGCTGCCGCACTTCAAGACCACCGAGCCCGATCCGGCTTACGCGCAATTGATCGAGGAGCACATTGCGGCCGTGCGCGAGCGGGACAATGCCACCGCCGGGATCACGCGGGGTGATGATCATGGATGAGATGAAGGAGCGGCGGGAGACGTTCGTGCTCAATCGCGGCAACTATGAGAGCAAGACGGACGTGAAGGTCGTCGGTGCGGTACCGACGCTGTTTCGCCGCGGTGCCGCTAATGCTGAGGCCAGCGGGCGCATCAACCGGCTCGACCTCGCACGCTGGCTGGTTTCGCCGGAGAATCCGCTGGCGGCGCGGGTGACGGTGAACCGGGCTTGGCAGGCATTTTTCGGGATCGGCCTGGTGAAGACGGCGGAGGACTTTGGCGTACAGAGCGAGCCGCCCTCGCACCCGGAATTACTCGACTGGCTGGCGACGGAGTTGGTCGCGCGCGGCTGGGACATGAAGGCGCTGCACCGGGTGATTGTCACGAGCGCGACCTACCGGCAGTCATCACGCCTGACCCCGGCGATGTTCGAGCGTGATCCGGAGAACCGGCTGCTGGCGCGCGGTCCGCGTCACCGCATGCCGTCCTGGATGCTGCGCGACCAGGCGCTTTCGGCGGCGGGTTTGCTGGTCGAGCAGCGGGGCGGACCGGCCGTGAAGCCGTACCAGCCGGATGGCATCTGGGAGGAGGCGACCTTCGGCAAGAAGACCTACAAACAGGATGAGGGGCGCGGCGCTGTATCGGCGCAGCCTGTACGTCTTCTGGCGGCGGATCGTGGGGCCGACGACCTTCTTCGATGCCGGGGCGCGGCAGGTGTGCACCGTCAAGGTCGGGCGCACCAACACGCCCTTGCACGCTCTCGTGACGCTCAACGACCCCGCGTTCGTCGAGGCGGCGCGGGTCCTGGCGCAGGGCGTGGCAATGTCGGTCGGCAGCGACGCGACGAAGGTGGGAGATGCGTTCCGCGTCCTGACGGCGCGATTTCCGACGGCGCAGGAGCGCGGCATCCTGCTGGTGCGATTGGCGACGTTGCGGCAACAGTTTGCGGCTGACCCCGACGCGGCGCGGCACCTGGCGGCGACGGGGGAGGCGGCGCGGCCGGAGGCGCTCGACCCGGTGGAGCACGCGGCCTGGACGGCGTTGTGTTCGCTGCTGATGAACCTTGATGAGACGCTGACCCGGGAGTGAGCGCGCTATGAACACGCGATGGGAATTCGTCCTGAGGTGCAACGCGCTGTCCCCAGCGCGTTGGGATGAGGCGGCGTCAACCCAGCCGCGTGGGGACACGCTACTCCACCTGCTCTGACCATGGACCCGATTAACGAAGGCAAACTCCTCCACACGCGCCGGCAATTCTTCGGGCGCTCGGTCATGGGTCTTGGGACGGCGGCGCTCGCGTCGCTGCTGAACCGCGACACGTTGGCCGCGGCGCTGGCCGGGGGTGGCCGCCAGAGCGTGCCGGGGTTGCCGCAGCTCCCGCATTTTGCACCGAAGGCGAAGCGCGTGATTTACCTGTTCCAGAACGGAGCGCCGTCGCATGTCGATCTCTTCGACTACAAGCCGATGCTCCGCGAGTGGCATGGCCGGCAGATCCCGGACGAACTGACGGGCGGAAAACGTTTCTCGACCATGACCGGCACCCAGACGGCGCGGCCGGTGCTCGGGGAAATCACGAAGTTTGCGCAGCGCGGCAAAAGCGGAGCGTGGGTTTCGAGCTTCCTGCCGAAGACGGCGGAGATCGCCGACGACCTGTGCTTCGTGAAGTCCATGTACACCGAGGCGGTGAACCATGCGCCGGGCATCACGTTTTTCCTTACCGGCAGCGAAATGGCCGGGCGGCCGTCGCTGGGGGCCTGGCTAAGCTACGGCCTGGGCAGCGAGACAGACGAACTGCCGGCGTTTGTGGTGATGACCTCGCGGGACAAGGAAGCGAGCTGCGGCCAGATCTTCTACGATTTCTACTGGGGGAGCGGATTCCTGCCGACGAAGTACCAGGGAGTCGCGTTTCGAGGCAGCGGTGACCCGGTGCTCTACCTGTCGAACCCTAAGGGCATGAGCAGCGCGATTCGGCGCGGGATGCTCGACGACCTGGCCCACCTCAACGAGATCAAGCGCGAGGATTTCGGCGACCCCGAGATCTCGACCCGGATCGCCCAGTACGAGATGGCGTACCGGATGCAGACGAGCGTGCCGGAGCTCACGGACCTTTCCAAGGAACCGGCGTCCGTGTTGGAGATGTACGGTCCGGACGTGAAACGACAGGGGACCTACGCCTACAATTGCCTCATGGCGCGACGCCTCGCCGAGCGCGGCGTGCGTTTCATCCAAGTGATGCATGCCGGCTGGGATCAGCACCGGAATCTGAACACGCAACTTAAGATTCAGTGCGAAGACACCGACGCCCCCTCCGCCGCTCTGGTGCGCGACTTGAAGCAGCGCGGATTGCTTGATGACACACTGGTGATTTGGGGCGGAGAATTTGGTCGGACACCTTTCCTGCAGGGCAAGATCGAGGAAGTGAAACAGTGGGGCCGCGACCACCATCCGTATGGATTCACGCTTTGGATGGCTGGGGCGGGGGTGAAGCCTGGTTTCAGCTACGGGGCGACTGACGACTTCGGCTTCAACGCAGCCGAGAATCGGGTGCACGTGCACGATTTTCAGGCCACCGTGCTGCATCTGCTCGGCATCAACCACGAACGGCTCACCCACAAATTCCAGGGCCGGAACTTCCGCCTGACCGATGTGCATGGCCACGTGGTGAAACCGATTCTGGCTTAGCCTCGAGCGGGGCAAGGGATTTGGGTCAACGCGGCAGCGCCCCAGCATCCTCTGCCCGCTGAGCAGTTATCTTGATGGTTCCGGGGAGGGGGCGCACTAGGTTTGCCTCGGCGAGCACGTACGCTTGCTCTCCGGTAAGGATTTTTTGGCGCCTCGTAACTACATGTTTCCGATCGCCGTCTCGCGGGGGATGCAATCGGTCCCCGGAAGCGTAGGATCTAGCTGAGAGCTATCTGTCATTAAGCATCAGTAGTTTTACCTATGATTTCTTGCGATCATCTCCCATTCGGCAAGATTTGTGTCTTGAGCTTAGGGCACTTTCCTCAGACAACGCTGATGCAAACGATGTC
>JBEIHL010000478.1:0-3970 GCA_040381375.1 Opitutaceae bacterium | reverse complement strand
GATCCGCTTCATCCAGAGCGAGCCCTCGCGGCAGGGCGTGCACTGGCCGCAGCTCTCGTGAGCGTAGAACGCGTTGATGTTGGCGAGCGCCTCGACCATGTTGACCGAATCGTCCATCACGATCACGCCGCCCGATCCACCCATCGTGCCGCAGGCCGCGAGGGTGTCGAAGTCCATCGGGATGTCCTCGACCGTCAGCGTGCGCGAGGTGCCATCCTTGTTTTTCAGCGTGAAGGTCTCGCCAAACTTGAGAATCTTCGCCGAAGAGCCGCCGGGAATCACGGCCTTGAACGTCCGGCCGGGCAACGGTCCGCCGCAGACCTCGTTGAGCAGTTCGCCCAGGGTGATCTTGCCGACCTCGTACTCGTAGTAGCCGGGTTTCTGCACGTGGCCGCTGACGCAGAGAAGACGCGTGCCGGTGTTGTTCGGCGTGCCGATCTTCGCGTAGTTGTCGCCGCCCATCTCGACGATGTGCTTCACGTGGCAGAGCGTCTCCACGTTGTTCACGATGGTCGGACACTGGTAAAGGCCGAGCACCGCCGGGAAATACGGCGGCTTGATGCGCGGGTAAGGCCGCTTGCCCTCGAGCGACTCGATCAGCCCCGTCTCCTCGCCGCAGATGTAGGCGCCCGCGCCGCGATGCACGAAAATATCGCAACTGTAGTCCGTCCCGAGAATTTTCTGCCCGACGAAGTTCGCCGCGCGCGCCTCGGCGATCGCCTTTTCCAGGATCCGCGCGCCGTGAGGCATCTCGCCGCGGATGTAAATGTAGGCCTGCTTCACGTTGTTCGCCCAGGCGGAGATCATGATCCCCTCGATCAACTGGTGCGGGTCCTGGTGAATGATGTAGCGGTCCTTGAACGTACCCGGCTCGGATTCGTCCGCATTGACGACGAGATAGATCGGCTTGCCGCTCTTGCGGTCGACGAGGCCCCACTTCACGCCGCACGGAAAACCCGCGCCGCCGCGGCCGCGCAGCCCGGAGCGTTTCACCTCGTCGATGATCGACGCCGGCTGCAGCGTGATGGACTTCTTCAGCATCTCGTAGCCGCCATGACGGACGTAGCACGCCAGGTCATTGGTATAACCGGGCTCGTCGATGTGCTTGAAGATGATCCGACGTTGTTGGGGAGCGGGCATGACTTTTAACCACTGATGAGCACTGATCCACACTGATGAAGCGGGTTCATCAGCGGGCGTCCGGCTTTGCCATCAGTGTCCATAAGTGAGAATAAGTGGTTCAACCTTCAGCGGCGCTGTGCCGCCTGCTTTTTGATCTCGTCGCTGAGCTGTTTCGCCCGGGCGCCGTCCACCTTCTCGTGGAGGTCGTCGTCGATCATGACCACCGGTGCGGTGCCGCAGCTCGCGAGGCATTCGACGAACTCGACCGTGACCTCGCCATCGGGCGAAACCTCGCCGCGGTGGGTGTTGAACTCTTTCTCAAACGCTTCGCACGTCTTGTAACCGCCCATGAGCGCGCATGACAGCGTGCGGCAGACCTTGATGTGACGGCGACCGATCGGCTTCTGCCGGAACATCGGGTAGAACGTGACGACCTCGTACACGTTGATCGGCTGCAGCTCGAGCTTCGCCGCCACCCACTCGATCGCCTCGGTCGAAATGTAGCCGGCGTCCTCCTGAATGAGATGCAGCAACGGCAGCGTGGCGCTCCGCTTCACGGGGTAATGCGTGATCACCTCGTCGATCTGGCGGAACGTTTCAGGTTTCAGATTCATTTACGCAGAGAGAGAAACCACGAAACACACGAAATACACGAAAGCTGGGGGCCGGCGTACCATGATGCTTGGTTTCGTGTGTTTCGTGTGTTTCGTGGTGAAAAATCACCGGTCGCATTCGCCCATGACGAAGTCCAGCGAACCGAGGATCGCGACGACATCCGAGATGAGGTTGCCCACGCACATTTTCGGCAGGATGGAGAGATTGCAGAACGAAGGGGACCGGATCTTCAGCCGGTACGGCACGCCGCCGCCCTTGCTCACGATGAAGAAACCGAGAATGCCCTTCGGGTTTTCCGCCTCGAAGTAAACCTCGCCCGGCGGCATCTGCGGCCCCTCGGTCACGAGCATGAAATTCTGAATCAGCTCCTCCATCGAGGACAGGATCTTGTCCTTCGGCGGCGCAAAGATTCGCTTGGCGTCCGTCGCATACCACGGCCCATCAGGCATCTTCGCGATCACCTGCCGGATGATCCGCACCGACTGGCGCATCTCCTCGCCACGCACGAGGTAGCGGTCGTAGCAGTCGCCCGTCGCGCCCACGGCCACGTCGAACTCGTAGTGCTCGTAGCCGGAGTAGGGCTTGTCCTTGCGCAGATCGAGCGCGACGCCGGACCCGCGGAGATTCGGACCGGTGAGCCCGTAGGCGAGCGCCATGTCCTTCGGAATCACGCCAACCCCGACCGTGCGATCCATGAAGATCTTGTTTCGCGTGAGCAGCTTCAGGATCTCCTCGAGGATCGGGAGGAACTGATCGCAGAACGCGTTTACGCGACCGAGCCACCCTTCCGGCATGTCGCGCGTCACACCGCCGATGCGCGTGTAGCTGGTCGTGAACCGCGCCCCGGTCAGCTCCTCGAACAGCTTGTAGAGCTTCTCGCGCTCCTCGAGGGCGTACAGCAGCACGCTCCACGCGCCGACATCGAGGCCGAAGGCCCCGAGGCCCATCAGGTGTGCCGAGATCCGGGCCATTTCCGCGGTGATCACGCGGATCGCCTCGCAACGTGGCGGCACCTTCAACCCGGCGAGCCGCTCGACCGCGATGGCGTAGGCCATGTTGTTCGCCAGCGGTGCGAGGTAGTCCAACCGGTCCGTGTAGGGCACGAACTGATTGTAGGTCATGTTCTCGGCGATCTTCTCATCGCCGCGATGCAGGTAACCGATCACTGGATCGGCCTTGGTCAGGATCTCGCCGTCGAGTTCCATCTGCAGCCGGAGCACGCCGTGCGTCGACGGATGCGACGGTCCCATCGAGAGCGACATCTTCTCGGTCTGGAACTCCTGCGTCGCCTCCGCGGTTTTCGCGGCGCTGTCGGGAAATGAATACTCGGTGGCCATCGGTTAGTTGCGGTTGCCCACGGAACACACGGAAAACACGAAAGGATAAATCCGGCGGTGCGTCATAGTTCTGGTTTCCGGGTAATCCGCGTGGTCCGTGGACGAAATTAGTCCTTCACCTGGCGCAGCGACGTCTGGTCGGGCCGCGCGTCGCGGTCGCTCCAGCTCTCGTCTTTCGCCCGCGGTTCGGCTTCGGTCAGGTTCACCTCGCCCGGCGACGCCACAAATGGTCCGCCGGCCATCGGGGCCGCAATGACGCGGGTGCCGGTCTCTTCCGCGATATCAGCCACCGGGAGCTCGGTCTCGATGCCCGCCAAAGGAAACTCCTTCCGCAAGGGATGGTAAGGATAACCATCCCACATCAGAATCCGGCGAAGGTCGGGATGGCCTTCGAATTTGATCCCGAACATGTCGAAGCACTCGCGTTCGTGCCAGTCGGCCGCCGGCCAGATGCTCACGACGCTCGGCGCCGTCGGCTCGGCCTCGGTGCCCGCACAATGGGTGGCCAGCCGCAGGTAGGTGCCGGGGCGGGTCGTGGAAAGCAGGTGATACACCACCGTGAAACGGGGCGTGGCACCTTCCGCCCAATCGACCGCCGTGAGGTCCGTCAGGAGATCGAACGCCTGCTCGTCGCGCAGGTACCGCAGCACGGCCACCACGTCGTCGAGCGGGATGTTGACCGCCGGATGATCGGCGGAGGGACGGTCCGTGACCTGCAGAAATTTCTCCTTGAGGGCGGTCGTGACGTCGGCGGACATTTAAATGGAAGGCGGTGGATGCGCGCGGGAAGCGGGAAACCCGGTTCAGGCGGACAACAGGCGGGACGTCGACGGCTCGCGGCGAACTTTGGCTTGCAGCTTCATGAGGGCATCGAGCAGGGCTTCTGGCCGCGGGGG
>JBEIHL010000477.1:0-3973 GCA_040381375.1 Opitutaceae bacterium | reverse complement strand
CCTCCGGCCAGAACGCAGGGTGACTGGTACGAAGCGCATCTTGCGATGCGGTTCAAGCCGGTCTGTTTGGGACAGGATGATCAGGATGGACAGGATGTCTGCCCCGGCCTCCATCCTGTAAATCCTGTTCATCCTGTCGGCCGATTGCCTTGGTTGCAGTCGAAAGTACCGCTGTACCGCACTCAGCCTAGTCGACGCGCGGCGTATCCCCCGGCCGATAGGTCCGTTTCGCCTGCCGCGCAATATCCTCGGGATAAAACAAGACCTCCTTGAACTCTCCGCGCGCGTAGCGTTCCGCTTGGTCGTTGAAGTGAGGTGACGCCGGGTCGCCGCTGACGCCGCCGGCGAGCAGGCTCTTCGCCTTCACGCGCGGGCCGAACTCGACCACCGCGACGAAACTAGTCCCCCGCGTGCCGTAGATGCGTTTCGTCCCGCTCTGGTGCGTCGCGCCGAAGGCGGCGAGCGATCCCCACATGCCGGAGGCGAACCCGATGGGCAGGCTGGGCTTCGTATCGTCGAACTCGCCCTTCACGTTTCCGCTCAGCCGCTGGAAACGGTTGATCTCGCCCCAAGGCGTCTGCCAGGTGCCGAAATCGCGCTCCAGTTTCGTGACCGCGCGCTCGAGGGCCTCGAGTTTTTCCTGCGCCGTGGTCTCGGCCACGATGTAATCGTAAACCGTCATGCTTTTTGCGCGCGCCGCCTCGGTCGAGCGATCCAGCAAGTCCTGGCCCCAGAAATGCGCCACTGCGGTTGCGACCGATGCGGTCGACGAACGGCGATCCCATGCGCGCAACGTGGCGATCGGTTCTGCGAGCTGCGCCTTGAGCGGCGGCGTGGCGGGCGCCGCGTCGAAGGCGCGGAAGAGCGGCGGCAGCAGTTGCTCGAACGCGGCGAGGTACGGATCGTAGGCCGCCGCAATCAGGCGATCGAGGGTGAAGTCCCTGCGTCCGGTCAGCACGCGGACGGCGTTCACCCCGCGCGGGTTCTCCGCGTCGTAACGGGGGGCGCCCCAGGTGTAGTACGGGTAGTCGGCCCGGCGCGGGCTGTCGGGACCCGCGGCCGAGAACGGCCAATTGTTGGTGTTCTGGATCCAGCCGACGGGCGGATTCAACAGTGTGATCGTCTCCGCCACGGGGTGCAGACCTTTCCACTCGGTCGCCGGGTCGCTGCCGTCAACGGGCTTCCGCCAGTCGAACCTCGGCTCGCGAATCGGCATGAAGTTGCCGTGGAAGTACGCGATGTTGCCGTCGGCGTCGGCGTACACGGTGTTGTTCGACGAATTGGTCCGCAGGTTCATCGTGCGCCGAAATTCCGCGTAGGTGCGCGCCTTCGTCCGCAGCCACGACTGCGAGAGCGCCTGCACCGGATTCTGCATCAGCCGGATCGAGATCCATTTTCCGTTCTCCTCCCGGATCACCGGACCGTGGTGGCTGTGGTAAACGGTGAACGGACGCCGCGCGAGCCCGGCGCCCTGCTTGAACGGCAGCTCGAGCGCGGTCACGCGAAACGGCCGCTCGCCGTCGCCATAGCGGTAGGCGGCGCGTTCGCCGGGGCGGACGACGGTCTCGGCGTATTCGTCGATCGTGTCGCCGCCGCCGGAGGTGTGCATCCAGCCGACGCGGTCATTGAAACCCTGATACACGAAAAACTGGCCCCACGTGACGGCGCCGTACGCGTTCAACCCTTCGTCGCTGGCGACGTGCACCTCCGGTCGGAAATAGAACGTGGTGTGCGGATTGATCAGCAGCAGCGCGCGGCCGTTCACGGTATTCTGCGGCGCGATCGCGAAGCCGTTGGAGCCGCCAGGTTCCGCGGTGAACGGGCGAACCGGCGGATCGTTGAGCACGACGCGGCGGCCGCCGTAGAGCTGTTCGAGCGGCTTCAGGGCGATCGATTCGATGTCGCCGCCGATGCTGCCCTCGGTGAACGAGAGCGCCATCCAGGGTTCAAACCGCGAGATGAGCCGCGGTTTCACGGCGGGATGCGTGTGCAGGAAATAGTTCAGGCCGTCGGCCCACGCGTCCATCAGCGCACGGAGCCAGGCCGGACTCGCGGCGTAGTGCCCGCGCAGGTCGGCTTCGTCGATGAAGAGCCGCATCCGCAGGTCGCTGTACAGCGCGGTTCGCCCTCGACCTCGGCGAGCCGCCCGAGGGAGTTGAGGTAGTTGAGTTCGATGCGGGGAAAGTCGTCCTCGGCCTGCGCGTAGAGAAAGCCGAAGACGGCGTCGGCATCGGTCTGGCCGTGGATGTGGGGAATGCCCCAGAGGTCGCGGGTGATGGTGACGTTGCGCGCGTGCTGCTGCCAGCGGGAGAGATCGGCCGCGGCGTGGACGGAGAGAGCGGTGAGAGCCATGAACAGGAGGCCGGGGAGTTTCATCGGGAAGGGTGGAATGTGGTCCGGAAGATTCGGACCTTCTTACAGGAGGACGCAGAGATCGCGGAGGTCTGACGCAGAGAGGATGGCCCACGGAACCCACGGAATCGGGCCGATCATTTCCGTGTGCTCCGTGTGTTCCGTGGGCCCCTTCCTCCGGCTTGATCTCTGCGTTCTCTGCGCCCTCCTGTAAAATGCTTTTCCCGGCACTACACACGGAGGTCATCACCCACGCGCAGCACGCCGGTCTTCGTCTCGTTAATCAGATTCTGCCCGAAGTTCACATCCGTGGGATCCTCAGCATCGCGTCGATACGTCGCGAGCGTACGCAGCGGCTCCTTGCCGCGTTCGGCCGTCTCTTGATCCGTCGTCGTCATCACGCAACGCGCGCACGGTCCACCGGACCGAAAAATCACGTCTCCAATTCTGATCCGCGGCCACGTGTCTTCCTCATAGGGCGCGCAGCCGTTGACCACGAGATTGGGCCGGAAGCGGTTCATCGGCAGCGGTTCCTCGCCGCGCGCGGCGAGCCGGTCGTTGAGGTCGGCGAGAGACGCTTCGCTGACGATCAAAAAGGGACACGCGTCGGCGAACGTCACGTGGTCGCCCGCGGCCGCACTTGCCTTGAGCACGGGGCGAAGAAACGCGGGACCGATGCGCACCAGCCGGCAGCGCGTCGCGAGTGTTGTGCTGAGCCAGGCCGCGGCCGCGTCTCCGGCGTCCTCCGCCAGCAGTCCTTCGCTTCTCCAGATCGACACCGTTCGCAGCGGCGCGGTTGGATTGGAGGCCAGAGGGATCGTCACATCGCCGTGCCCCGGCTGCGTGAGATGCAGCGACTCGGATGAGAGCGCGGTGCGAATCAGCGCCATGCGCGGCAGGGTGCGTTGGGTGAGGAAGCGGCCCGTCTCGTCGACCACCAGAAACCGCCGGTCGCCGACGAGCCCGAGCGCGTCGACCTCGGCGGATTCAACCTGCACGCCACCGAGCGATTTCACCGGGTAAACGTAGAGGGCGGCGAGGCGCGTCATGCCCGCAAGTCGACGCGGCGGGAGACGGCGTTGCGAGACTTGTCTGATGAGGGCACCCCGCCTCCCTCGCTCAGACCGAATCCGCCTGCAAGCGATATGTCACGAGATACCGCTGCCGGCCCGGGCCGGTCGAGAAATCCACCGGCACCACGCCGTCGAGCCCGTAGCACACGCGGAGGCGGTCGCCGCGGCGCTGGTAAATGCACGGGATGGCGCGGCCGCGGTTGGGGCCTTCGAGCACCTGCAGCTCGATCGTGCCGTGCTCGCCGGTCGCGCCGAGGGCAAACGTGCCGCGGTCGCCCGTCTCGCTGCCGTAGCGGGCTTCATACCGTCCGGCGGCGAACTCGATCCGGGATTTCGCCACGACGAGCCCGGGTGCGACCTCACCGTCGAGCTCGGCCCGCACCACCAGCCACGTTCCGTCGATATCCGTCGTCATACGTCCGAAGCCAAACCAATCTCGCGCAGAGCCGCAAAGGCGCAGAGAAGACCGGTTTTCTATGCGCCTCCGAGCCTCTGCGCGAGACATTGCTTGATCAGCCCTGCGTGAAGGCCGGCAGCTTCACGATCTT
>JBEIHL010000476.1:0-3976 GCA_040381375.1 Opitutaceae bacterium | reverse complement strand
TCCGATCGGCGGACGAGGGCGTCTGCGCTCCCAGGGTGAACCTGTCCACTCGCCGTGCCTTTACCCTCATCGAAGTCCTCGCCGCGCTGCTCATGATGGCGATCGTGATCCCGGTGGCGATGGAAGGCATGAGCGTCGCCAGCCGCGTTGGCGTGCTCGGCCAGCGCAAGGCGGCGGCGATGCGCGTCGCGGAGCGACTGTTGAACGAATTGGTGATCGAGAACCAACAGCAGCAACAAAGCTCAGCGAGTGGCACGACCGCGGATGGCGACACGTCGTATCCGTGGACGATGCGGAGTGAGGCCTGGTCCGAGGATGCCATGCTTCAGCTCACCGTGACGGTGAACTTCATCGTGCGCGGCAACACGTACGACGTGGGCGTCAGCACGCTCCTGCCTCCCACCACGACCGGCACCGAGCTGGCCGCCACCCAGCAATGAACCTTTCTCGCCGCCGTCCTCGCGCGCTCCGTTCCCGGCGTGGCTTCACGCTGATGGAGCTATTGCTGGCCACGGCCATCGGCTCGGTGGTGTTGCTGGTGATCCAGACCACGTTCTTCGGCGCGCTGCGACTCCACCGGACGACGCATGCCCGGCTCGACGAAAGTCGGATGGTGGAGCGGACTCTATCGATCATCCGTCGCGACCTCGCGGGTCTGATGCTGCCCGGCGGCGTATTGTCGGGTGAATTACAGACGACGAACTTCTCCTCCATGACTTCCGGCACCCAGGGCGATCGCGTCACGCCGGACCTGTTCACCAGCTCGGGTCGGATCGACGGCTGGACGCCGTTTGCCGAGGTGCAGAGCGTCGCGTACTACCTGTCCACGGCCACGGGCGCGTCGGAGGGTCGTGATCTGATCCGCGTCGTCACCCGCAACCTCCTGCCGGTCCAGGAAACGGTGCCGGAGGAAACCGTGCTGCTGGGCAACGTGGCGTCGGCGGAAATCTGGTTCTTCGACGGGTCGGGTTGGGTCGAGGCGTGGGACTCGTTCTCGACCGCCACGCTGCCGAAGGCGTTGAAATTCAGCCTGAGCCTGGCCCCGCGCGAGCGGAACGAGGCGGCGCCGGCCCCGATTGAAATCGTGGTGCCGGTGACGGCCACGACCACCACGAGCCAGACGCAAACCGAAGGGGAGGCGGCGGGCTTGTGAGGGCAAATCGCGAACGCCTCCTTCTCCGGGGCCGCGGCGCCGAGCGCGGTTCGGTCCTGATCATCGTGATCTGGGTGTGCCTCGGACTCGTTTCGCTGACGTTCTATTTCGCGAACGAGATGTCGAACGAGCTGCGGGCCTCCGACCACCGCGCGGCCGAAGTCACGGCGCGCCAGGCGGCCGCCGGCGGCCTGCGTTACGCGGCGTTCATTCTCGAACAGTTTGCGACCGGCGGCACGGTGCCGCATCGCGACGATTACCGCGCCGAGGAAGTGCCGGTCGGTGATGCGTACGTGTGGTTCTTGGGTCGCGATCCCGGCCAGCGACCGACGCCGGATCCCGTCTTCGGCCTGGTCGACGAGGCGTCCAAGCTCAACCTCAACACCGCGACGCGCGGGATGCTCGAGATGCTGCCGGGCATGACCACCGAGTTGGCCGAGGCGATCGTGGCGTGGCGTTCGCGCAATCAGGCCGGCACCGGGGACAGCACCTACGGCCGCCTCGAGCCGCCTCGGCTCAACAAGGCATCGAACTTCGAGACCGTCGACGAGCTGCGCCTCGTCTACGGGGCCACGCTCGCGATCCTGCTCGGCGAGGACACCAATCGCAATGGCCTGCTGGACGAGAACGAGAACGACGGCGACGGCACCGCGCCGCGGGACAATCCCGACGGTCTGCTCGAGCCCGGTATCCTCGAATATTTGACAGTGTACAGCCGGCAGCCGAACACTCGGGCGAACGGCGCGCGCCGGATCAACATCACCACGGCCCAGACCCGCGGCCAGCTCGCGCCGCTGCTGCTGCAGCGCTTCGGCGGTCAACGCGCGGCGCAGATCCTCGGCGCGGTGGGTACCGGTGCGTTGCGGAGCGTCGCGGAGTTCATGGTCGTCGGGCGATTGACCACGGAGGAGTACGCGCAGATTCGCGGCGATATCTCGGCGAGCAGCGCGGCCACGGTTCAGGGTCTCATCAATGTGAATACGGCCAGCGAAACCGTCCTCGCGTGCATTCCGGGCATCGGGCCGGAGAACGCGCCCGCGCTCGTGGCCTACCGACTGGCGAACCCGGACGTGCTGTCATCGCTCGCGTGGCTGACTCAGGTGCTCGACCGCGGGGCAATCGTCCGCGCGGGACCGTACATCACGGACCAGTCATACCAGTTTACGGCCGATGTCGTGGCGGTGGCGGCTTCAGGTCGCGGCGCGTGCCGCCAGCGCACGGTCTTCGACCTTTCGGCCGGTGCGCCGCGCGCAGTGTACCATCAGGAACTCAGCGACTACGGGTGGGCGCTGGGTGTGAACCTGCGCGGCTCGCTGCGCGAGACTCGGGAGAATCGACTATGAAGTGGATCGCCAAGAAACGCCCGACCTCCGTGGTCGGCCTCGCCGTGGCGGAGGGGCTGCTCCGTTTTGTGCACGTCGCCCGGGCCAAGCACGCCGTCACGGTCATCCGCTCCGCGACCGCACCGCTCACGCTCGATCTCTTGCATCCGGAGGCGGAGTTGGTGGGGCGTGAGATCCGAAACCACTTTGAAGCCGCCGGCATTCGCGAGCGGCACTGCATCGTCGCGCTGCCGCCGGCGTGGGTGATGACACAGCACTCCGCGGTGCCGGAGCTCGCGCCCGAGGATCTGGCGAGCCTGCTGCAAATCGAGGCGGAGAAGGGATTTCCGAGTGACCCGGATGAGTTGCAGATCGCCCGCTCGTCCCAGCAGGCGGCGAACCAGCGCTTTGTTTGCCAGCTCGCCGTGCGCAAGGATCAGCTCGATCGCCTCGCGGATGTCCTGCGTTTCGCCGGGCTGAAGCCGGTAAGTTTTTCACTCGGACTCGCCGCTCTGCCGGGCGCGATGGAAACGGACGCGGAGGGATGCATGACCCTCGTCGTGGAGCCGAAGGGCGCATCGCTCCTGATCGCCGCGGGGGGCGGCATCGCGGCGTTCCGCACCCTCGAGGCGTCGATCGACTCGGAGAACGGTGAGGCAGTCGTCAACGGTGCGGCGCTCGCGCGCGAACTTCGGATCACGTTCGAACAGGTGCCGCCCGTTTTGCGCCAGGACATCCGGCGACTGGTGCTCCGCGGTCACGAACAGATGGTGCGCCAACTCGCGGAGATTCTCGGTCCCTGGGCGGCCGATTCCGGCCTCACCCTCGATGCGCAGCCCGCGACCGCACGATCCGTGGGCGAGGAAATTGCCGAACAACTGGCGCTGCGCGTAGTGCAGGACGGTCCGCCCGCCCTCGAGTTTCTCCCTCCGCGGCCCAGTCGCTGGTCGGTCCTGATGTCGCGCTACAGCTCGAAGCGACTGGCCACGGCCGGTTTCGCGGCGGCGGCCGCGGTGGCGGCGCTGCTGCTCGCGTTTGGCTGGCAGGAGTACCGGCTCTGGACGCTGCGTTCCGAGTGGTCGGGCATGGCGGCGCAGGTCGCCGACCTCGAGGCGACCCAGGGGCGCATTCGCGAGTTCCGGCCCTGGTACGACACGTCGTTCCGCAATCTCACGATCATGAAGCGCGTGGTCGAATGCTTCCCCGACAACGGCAGCGTGACGGCGAAAACGTTCGAGATCCACAGCCCGGCGTCGGTTAGCGTTTCCGGTACCGCCCGCGACAACGCGTCGCTGCTGCGCACGCTCGACCAATTGCGGCAGGCCCGGGAAATCCAGGGCCTGAAGATCGAGCAGATCCGCGGGAAGACGCCCGCGCAGTTCAACTTCACGTTCCGCTGGGTCGGAACCACCGGCGCATGAAACCGACTCCTCCCCCTCGTCAGCGCCTCCTCCTGATTCTCGCGGGCGTCGGCCTGCTCCTGCTCGTCGGCGACAGCCTC
>JBEIHL010000475.1:0-3979 GCA_040381375.1 Opitutaceae bacterium | reverse complement strand
GTCCGCATTCCCGTCGATGCGGACGAGGGCGTCCGCGCTCCCAGGGGGGGAACTACCTCTTCGCCCGCAACCTAACACGCAAGGTGGTGTTCTGCTCCACCTTCGCCCGCTCGTACACCAGCGGGAAATACCGGTCGTGCGCCCAGTCTTCGAAAAGGTCGCGATAATGCGCGCTGCGCGGGTCGCCCGACTGGCCGGGCGAATTCGTCGCCCAGACATTGCCCCAATCCCCGACATCGGCCACGAACCGCGCCGACGCCCCGGCGGTCAGCCGGAAATCGGAACTTTGCCAGGTGCTGACGCCAAGGGTTTCGCCGTCGCCGGCTTTGCTGATCGGACCGACGTTCCACTCCGTTCGCGTCGCATCGGGTCGGAGTGCGGCCAGCGGGTGTTCAAACAGCGCATGGTGCAGCCGTCCCCACTGCCATTGCGCCTGATCGGGACCGAGCCGGCCGGTGAGATCGGTTACGGCCGCGCGCAGCGCCGTCAGCAGCAGTTCATCTCGCACCCGAACCGGATCCGCGCCCAGGCGGGCATCCGGCGCCTCGAGCAGCTTCAGGATGTTGGGCGAACTCCCCTGGCCCACGAGTTCCACGGCCGACGCGGGCACCACTCGCTTTACGACCAGCCCGCGCAGATGCCGGTGATACCAGACGTTGTAGATCGCCGCCCCCACCGAGTCGCGGGCTGCGCGATGATCCCAGCTCCGCAACGTCCGCCAAGCTGAGGCCACGTCCGGTTCGCTCGGAGGCGGCAGCGCCGCCAGGAGAGCAGTCGCGCGCTGGGCGGTGACGCTCGTGATGTCGGTCTGCGCCGCGATCACGTCGGGCACGCCGAACTTCCGCGTGCCGCCGAAGATCCGCGGCTGCCGCTGGCTGCGCGCCGGGTCGGCCCATTCGTAGCTCAGGCCCAGCCGGCGATAGCGGTCGTCCGGTGGCAGGTTCATTTCGTTGGAAGTGCCGAGCCAACCCGTATCCGGATTCATGCCACGGGGAAACTCGTCCGCCGTCCGGAAGCCCGCCCACTCGTACCGGCCGTCGCCGGGCACGGGCATGAGGCCATCCCAATTCGGCCGCACCGGGGCGAGCGCCGACGGCGCCCACCCGATGTTGCCCTTGGCGTCCGCGTACAGGTAGTTGAGCGGAGGCGACGCATGACGGTTCATCGCCGCGAGAAACTCGTCCCAATTCTTCGCCCGCTGGTACTCGAGGCTGGAAAGGTACGGCACCGCCCCGGGCTCGAGCCAGGCCGCCCGCAGCGCGAAGGCCCGGTGTTTCGCGGCGTCTTCAAACAGCACCGGACCGTGGCGGGTGAACTTCAACTCGACCTCCCGCGGCGGCGCGCCTTTCACGGCGATGGTCTCCCGCCGCACGATCATCGGTTCCCAGCGGCCGGCATAGCGGTACTCGTTCGTCGCCGCGGGATTCGTTTCGTAAACGTAGAGGTCTTCCTGATCGACGGCGAAGATGGTGAGCCCGAACGCGATCGTACCGTTGTGCCCGAGCGACACGCCGGGAAGAAACGGTTCGCCGGCCCCGATCACGTCGAAGCCCGGCGCGCTCAGGTGCGAAAAATACCGCAGGCTCGGCACGCCCTGCACGCGATGCGGATCGTTCGCGAAGATCGCGCGGCCCGTCGTCGAGCGCGCGGGCGCCACCACGAAGTTGTTGCTCTCCGTCAACCGCAGGCCGGGGGTCTGCTCGAGATCGAGGGCGCCGGTCCGTTCCGGATCTGGCTCACCGCGGAGCAGCTTGGGCGTGAAGCGCACCGCCGCCCGCGCCAGGGTGTAGAGTTTGAGCACGTCGGCCGGCACCGCCGCCGGATCGAGACCGTCCGGCACGCGCGTCTGCCAAGTCGGTTCGAGCGCACGGCGAAACGCGTCCACCTCGAGCCCGGCCACGCTCACGGCCCGCGCCCGCGCGACCTCCGAAACGACGTTGCTGGCGAGGCCGTGACTGCGGATGCGCACGACATCGGACGCGTCCCAAAGCGACGGCTGATAGCCAAGCAGCGCAAACTCCGGCGGCAGGAGGCCCGGCTGGGCGCGCGTGAGCCGGACGTAGGCGTTCACGCCCGCGACGAAGCTTTCGACGATGCGTTTGGTGTCCGAAGCGTACGCGAGCCACTCGGCGCGCATCTCCCCGCGAAACAGCAGCAGCCGCGACGCCCGGTCCTGTTCCGCGTAGGCGGGTCCGAAATCGCGGGCCAGCTCCCCCAGCCCGCGCTTGCGCCAAAGGTCGATCTGCCAGAGCCGGTCGCGCGCGGCGTTGAAACCCTGCGCAAAGAACACGTCGTATCGGTCGTTTGCATACAGGTGGGGCACGCCCCAGCGATCGACGAGGATCTCGGCGTCCTGCCCGAGCCCGTCGACCGTGTAGGCGACGGCGGCCGGCTCGGCCGCGCAGATCATCAGGTGAGCCAGGCCCATCGCGACGAGGGTGTAGCGGAGGCCGCGAACGAGAAAGAGCGGGAGGGGAATCATGGCGGGGGCGGTTTCCAGCCAATGATCATGTCGCGCCGACTGCAAGATGGAGCAACCTCAAGGGACGAGCGGAATCCAGCAATCGGTGCATAGCGAAACGACGCGGAACAGTGTACTGATACGACGCCCCGAGGGCCCGTTGGTCCCAGTCCGTCCCACTCAACCCATCCCGTCCCATGGCCATCGCGGTCAACCAGGACATCGGTAGCCGGCTCGACGAAGTCGCCACGCTGCTCGCCGAACAGGGAGCAAATCGCTTCCGGGTCCAAGCGTACCGCCACGCCGCCGAGGCGGTCCGAGCGCTTGACCAACCCGTCTCGAACCTGCTGGCGCGCGAGGGGCTGCCGGGCTTGGAAAGCATTCCGGGCGTGGGCCAGAGCATCGCCCGGGCGATTCGCGACCTGGTGCTTCACGGACGGTTGGCGCTGCTCGATCGGATGCGTGGGGACCACGACCCGGTTACGCTGCTGCGGTCCGTGCCCGGCGTCGGCCGGGTTCTCGCCGAGAAGCTCCACGTGGAGCTCGGGCTCGAGTCCCTGGCCGACCTTCAGGCGGCGGCCCATGATGGCCGGCTCCGCGACTTCGCCGGCATCGGCGGCAAACGCCTGGCGGGCCTTCGCGACTCCCTGGCCCAGCGGCTCGGTCGCATCCGCGCGCCGGCTCCACTCCGCCCCGGGTCCCTGGCGGAGCCCTCCGTGGCCGAGCTCCTAGACGTCGACCGCGAATACCGCACCGGGGCCGTCGCCGGCACCCTGCCGAAGATCGCGCCGCGGCGGTTCAACCCCGACCGGGAAGCCTGGCTCCCGGTGTTGCACACGCAGCGGGGGAACCGACACTACACCGCGCTCTTCTCGAACACCGCACACGCCCAAGCCCTGAAACGCACGCGGGACTGGGTCGTGCTGTATCATGATGCCGGAGACGGCGAACACCAGCACACCGTCATCACCGCCGCGTACGGACCGCTGCAGGGACGACGGATCGTGCGCGGCCGCGAATCCGAATGCGAACATGACTATCATCCCTCCGGTCCCGAGGCGGGCGCAGCCCACGTCAGCGATGAACCCCCGGTTTCGTCAGCGGTCTGAAGCGGGCGCGCTGCTCGCGGAACAGCTCGCAGATCAGGCGGGCCGGGAGGATGTCATCGTCCTTGCCCTGCCGCGCGGCGGCGTGCCGGTCGGGTTCGAGGTCGCCCGGCGACTCAAAGCGCCGCTCGACGTTCTGGTCGTGCGCAAGCTCGGCGTGCCCGGCCACGAGGAACTGGCGATGGGCGCGATCGCGGCCGGCGGGATCGAGTATCGGGACGAATCCGTCATCGCGTCGCTCCAGGTGCCGCCGGCGCGCGTCGCCGAGGTGGTGCGCCGGGAGCGCGCGGAACTTGCGCGGCGGGAAAAGGCCTACCGCGGCGACCGGCCGTTCCCGCCGCTCGCGGGGCGGACGGTGATCGTCGTGGATGACGGCATCGCCACCGGCGCGACGATGCGGGCGGCGGTGCGC
>JBEIHL010000474.1:0-3983 GCA_040381375.1 Opitutaceae bacterium | reverse complement strand
CTCCCGCCGCTGGAGCTACACCGGCACGGGCCCACTCCCGCATGATCCCAACCTCGTCACGATGGACCGGGACAAGACGGGCCGGAATATTCCGCAGTGGGAGACGTCCTGGTTCATCCGCGCCCGCGAAGTGATCGATCCGACGATCTGGCGCGAAGACCTCTATTTCCGCGAGACGACGAAATACACGAGCTACCGGAGGGTTATCGAAACAGTCACGGCGCCCTACGCCATGGCGCAAGGCAAGCTCGGCCGCGAAGGTTGGGCGAGCCGCACCGGCTTCCTCGGTGGCGTGCGCTGGGAGAAGACCGAGAACGAGGCCGACGGCTGGGTCCGGGCCCGCGCGCTGAGTACCGCGGCGCAGCAGGCCGCCGATCCGATCGGAACCGCCACGCGCGATTACGCGAACAACCGCCGCCAGACCGAAGGCGAGTACACCAAGGCGTTTCCGAGCATTCATGCGTGGCACGACTGGACGCAGAATCTCAAGACCCGCCTGAGCTGGTCCTCGAGCTTCGGGCGGCCACCGTTCGGCAACCTCGCGCCCGGTGAAACGCCCAACGAGACCAACGCCAATTTCGGCGGCCGGTCGACCCTCACGATCAACAATCCGTCCCTCCTGCCCCAGACGGCGAAGAACTGGGACGCGACGCTCGAGTATTACTTCGAGCCCGTGGGCAATCTCTCGATCGGCTGGTTTCACAAGGAGATCCGCGACTACATCGTCAGTGGGATCGAGTCCGGCATCATCGGCACCGGGGCCGACAACGGCTTCAACGGCGAGTACCCCGGCTGGACAATTCTCACCACCGCCAACGCCGGCACCGCGGTCGTGCAGGGATGGGAGTTCAGCTATCAGCAGCAGTTCACGTTTCTGCCCGGCGTGCTCAAGGGCCTGAGCGGACTCGTCAACTACACGCTCCTCGACACGCGCGGCAACTTCGGCGGCACCGACCGGCGCGAGAAGGGCGAGGTCCCCGGCTTCGTGCCGCGCACGGCGAACGCCAGCCTCAACTGGCGCTACCGCGGCTTCAGCACCCGGGTGCTGGTCAACTTCGCCGGCACGTTTCTCCAGGCGTACAATGCGACCTCGCCCGCCCGAAACCTCTATCGGATGGACCGGACGCTGATCAACCTGGGCTTCTCCTATCAGTACAGCCCGGGCCTGAACTTCACGGTCGACATCGACAACCTCACGAACGTGCCGCAGCGGCGTTATCGCGGCGTGCAGGACAACATGGAGTACTTCAACTACCCCGGCACCACGATCACCGTGGGCCTCAACGGCCGCTTTTGATTTCCGTCCTGGGAGCGCCGGGCTCCAGCCCGGAAAGATTGCCCGCAAACGGTGTAGTTACCCATAGCCGGGCTGGAGCCCGGCGCTCCCAGGCCACGCGGTCCACGTCCGCATCGACTCGATTCCGAACCTGACTGACCATGCTTACCCCCACCCAGACCCGACCGGCCTTCGCCGGCCTGCTCCTGCTCTCCGTCTTGCTCGCGCCGCCGCTTGCCGCCCAACCCGGTGGCTCCGCCACCCTGAGCGGCACCGTCAGCAATCTCGCCACGGGCAACCTGCTGGAAGGTGCCCGGGTCGAACTGGCCTCGGCCGGGCTCTCGGCGCTGACCGACAACACGGGCCGCTACGTTCTGACCAGCGTTCCGGCCGGGACCCTCGAGGTCGTCGTCACCTACACCGGCCTCGACGCCGCCCGCGCCCAGGTCGCGTTCACCACCGGCCAGACGGTCACGCGCAATTTCGACCTGACGGCCGGTATTTATAAACTGGATGCATTCAAGGTCACCGGTGAGCGCGAGGGCGCGGCGGCGGCGATCACGGCCCAGCGCAATGCCGACAACGTGAAGAACGTCGTCGCGTCCGACTCCTTCGGCAACCTGCCCAACCTCAACGCCGCCGAGGTCGCCATCCGGCTGCCCGGCATCGCGGGCAATCCCGACGACGGCGGCACCTACACGGGTTTCACGATCCGCGGCATGGGGCCGGGCCTCAACAGCATCACGCTGGACGGCGGCCAGCTCACCGGCCAGGGCGGCATGGCCCGCAACACCATGCTGAACAATTTCAGCGGTACGATGCTCGAGAGCCTCGAGCTCATAAAAGGCCACACGCCCGACAAGGGCGCGGACTCGCTTGGCGGCACCATCAACCTGCGCAGCCGTTCGCCGCTCAACCTGCGCGAACGCCGCCGCACCACCTACAGCGTCGGCGCCCGCATCGCACCGCCGTTCACCCAGCACGTGCCCGAACGCGAGCAGCACCGCGTGCACCCGGTGATCAACGTCGCCCACCAGCAGCTCTTCGACGCGTTCGGCGGCGAGCGCAACCTGGGCGTTTCGTTCAACCTGTTCTACAGCGAGAACGTCGTCGCGTATTTCAGCACGACGCGGGATTTCCAAAACACGACGGCGCAGCCCGCGTACCTCTGGGACTACCGGACGAACGACTTCTACGCGAACCGCAAGCAATGGAGCTTCAATCTCAAGGTGGACTACCGGCTCTCGGCGGCGACGAAGCTTCGGTTCAACACCATCTACAACGACACCAACGTCACCGACCGGCGCACGCTGGAAATGCGCGCGTTTACCACCCAGGCCGTCGGCACCACCGGCACGGCCGGCATCCTGCCGGGCTACACCGACCGCATCACGCAGGTCCGCCCCGCCGCCGGCTCCACCATCGACATCACCGCGGGCATGGTCACGACCTGGAATCGGTTGCGCCACGTCGACGCCGGCGCCGAGCACGTGTACGGCCCGCTGCAACTGGAATACGGCGCACGCTACAGCCAGACGCATATCAACTCCGGCAACGGCGGTGAATCCGGCACGCTGGTCCACCGCATCACGGGCGTGGGCTGGACCCTCGATCGCACGCAGTCGGACCTGTTTCCCCAACTTATCCAGACCGCCGGGCCCGATTTCACGAACCCCGCCAATTATCGCGTCACGCCGAACGGGTTCACCAATGCCAACGCCGGAAACAACATCGGCATCGGCGAAGCCAGCGGCGACGCGCGCTACACGCTGCCGGCTTCGTTTCCGCTGTATCTGAAGTCCGGATTCAAGTTTCGCCACACCAAGGCCGACGACACCAGCGCCGCCCGCCGGTGGAGCCACATCGGCGTCGCCCCGCTGCCGGCCGATCCGACCATTGTGACGCTCGATCAGCGCAAGACCGGACTGGCGCTCCCGCGCTGGGAGTCCGCGCAATTCATCCGCGAGCGCAACCCGATCGACCCGGCGCTGTGGCGCGAGGACCTCTATTTCCGCGAGCAGACCAGGTACACCGGCACGCGGGGCGTCTCCGAGTTCATTACGGCCGGCTACGTGATGGCGCAGGCGCGTTACGGTCGGACCGGTCTCCTCACCGGCGTCCGGACCGAGAAGACCGAGACGGAGAGCTGGGGCTGGGTGCGCGCGCGCACCGGCAGCACCGCCGCGCAGCAGACCGCCGATCCCGTGGGCTCCGCCGAGCGCGACTACGCCGGCACGCGGCGCAAATTGTACGGCGAGTACACGAAATCGTTTCCGAGCGCCCATCTGACGCATGACCTCACGCCGAACCTCAAGGCTAGGCTGAGCTGGTCCACGAGTTTCGGCCGCCCCGCGCTCACGAACCTGCTCCCGAACGAGACGATCAACGAAAACAACCAGACGCTGACGACCAACAACCCGAGCCTGCTGCCGCAGACCGCGAAGAACTGGGACCTCACCCTCGACTACTACTTCGAACCCGTCGGCAACCTTTCGGTCGGCTGGTTCCACAAGTCGATCCGCGACTACATCGTCTCCGGCATCGTCAGCGGCACCATCGGCACCGGCGCCGACAACGGCTACAACGGCGAATACCCGGGTTTCACCCAGCTCACTTCCGCGAACGCCGGCAGCGCCACCGTGCAGGGCTGGGAGTTCAGCTACCAGCAGCAGTTCACCTCGCTCCCCGGCCTGCTCAAGGGCCTGAG
>JBEIHL010000473.1:0-3988 GCA_040381375.1 Opitutaceae bacterium | reverse complement strand
GTATTGCTCCGACGAGCAGCACGGCGGAGAGGAGTTGGCGACCCGATGGCTGGACGAGTTGCAGGCGGCGCTGGCAAGTCTGGCAGTAATGCCGGGACGGCATGGTTTGGCGCCGGAGAACGGAAAATGGCACCCCGACGTGCTGGTGAGACAGATGCTCTTCCGTCCTTGGCAATCCGGGGTCGGCTGGCGGGTACTCTTTGCCGTCGATGAACCGACTCGCATCGTTTCCATTCTCCAAATCCGTCACGAGCGTCGGCGCTGGTTGTTCGAGCCGGAGACGAGGGAAGAATAGGGTGCCGTGCGCACTCGCCATGCAACTGCGCGGGTTCATGGCTTCGAGTTTCACTTCACCGGAATTGCGACCCCCGTCGACGGGCCTTGGCGGCGAACTTCTTCAAGTCTTGCTTGGCCGGACGGGCGTTGACCGTATCCATCTGCGTCGCACCTGCATTACCGGTCGCGGGGGTTCAGGTTCCTCGATGTCTTTACCGGGCATCGGATCTGGGCCGGCATCAGGGTGCGGATGCCGGACGCAAACTCAGTCGAGCCGGCGGAGCCAGAGTCGGTTGAGGCGCAATACTTCACCGGCAGGCGCAGCTGCGACCTCGGCGCGCAGCGTAGCTGCACCCGGTGAGAGCGTCAGGATCCCGGCGACCGCACGCTTGAACACATTGGGCGTGCCGGTGCGGGCCGGCGTGAACTCCACACTCGCGGCCCCGATGCCGATCTTCAGCCGGCCGCCGACGTTCGCACCGGCGCACCCGTAGTCGAGCGCGACCTCGTAACGGCCGCCGTGCGCGACAGCGATTTTCCACTCGGCGGACTCGCCTGGTTTGGACCAGCCCTCGATCGTGTCCCAATCGTAGGCCTCGAACACATACTTCGTCCCCTCGCCGTGTGTTTTGGCCCAGCTCGGTTGGAGTTCGACCGGGTTCTCGTCGGCGTGGCCCACGGGAATCGGCACCGGCGCATAGTTCATCCCACGGGTGACCTCGCCATACCAGCGCAGGAATTCTCCCCGCAGCGCCTTCACCCTGGCCGGTTGCTCGGTCGCGAGATTCTTCTTTTCGCCCGGATCATTTTCGAGATCGAACAGGCCCCAGTTCGCCTCGCCTCCCTTCGTTCGCGCGCCACCGCCGGGCCCGACCAACTTGAAACGTTGATCGCTGATGCCCCAATTGGCGTCCGGCGTGGGCAGCATTCGGTTCCACGAGTGATAGACATACTCGTGATGCCGGTCGCCCGTGCCAGCGCGCAGGAGCGGCACGAGGCTGCGACCGTCGATCTCGCGATCGCCCGGAACTTTCGCTCCGGCGAGTTCGCACAGCGTGGGCAACAGGTCCACGTGCGAGGCCTGGCCTCTTACGACTCCTCCGGCGGGAAATTTCCCCGGCCAGCGGACAAACAGCGGCGAGCGCACCCCGCCTTCGTAGACCTGCGCCTTGAAGCCGCGCAAATCGCCCGTCCAGTGTTTGCTGACTCCGCCGTTGTCGCTCATGAAGAACACCACGGTGTCCTTGGCCAGCCCGCCCGATTCGAGGTGGGCCAGCAGCCGGCCGATGTTCCGATCGACGCGTTCGACCATGGCGTAAATCCGCGCCTGCGTCAGTGGGAGTCCCTTCCGGAGGTACTTTTCGATCATCGCATCGCCCTCGGGCTGGTGGGCGTGCGAGGTGTCCATCTGAAACGGCGAATGGGGCGCACTGTAGGACAGGTAGCAAAAGAACGGCGCGGCGGGGGCGCGGCGTTTCGATTCGTCGATGAAGTCGATCGCCGCATCCGTGACGAGTTCGGTGACATAGCCGCGCGATTCGACCGGCCGCCCGTTGTGCACGAACTGGTCCGCGTATTCGTAGCGCTCGATGTGACCCTGGTAGTGACCGAGAAACTCGTCGAAGCCGCGCTGCTGCGGCTGGTAGCCGTGGTAGCGCCCGAGGTGCCATTTGCCGAAGAGCCCGGTGCGGTAGCCCGCCCCCTTGAGCAGTTGCGCGACCGTGATTTCGCCCAGCGCCAGCGAATCGCCGCCGAAGCGCGTGTTGTAGATTCCCGTGCGAAAGGCGTAGCGGCCCGTCATCATGCCCGCGCGCGTGGGCGAGCACACCGGCGCCGCGTAGTAGCGGGAAAAACGCACGCCGCTCTGAGCGAGCGCATCCAGGTTCGGCGTCTCGATATGCGGGTTGCCCGTGCTGCCGAGATCCCAATGGCCTTGGTCGTCGGTCATGACGACGATGAGATTGGGTTGGCTCGCTGCGGCTGGCGCCGGCCCATATAGAAAACACCCGGTTGCCCAAACGAGCAGCGGCAGGCGAGCGATCGGACTCAGGGCAAGACGAAGCAGACGCGGTGTTTTCATGGGACTTCTTGGTTCGCGGCCCTGGTGCTCCAGTATCCGGGAAAAACCTTCAGCGGATCGGCCGACTTGGAATCGGTGCCCTTGGGAGCGCTGTTCCATTGCCAGAAATCCCTGAACAACGCCGCGGGGTTCGGGGCGGCCCGACCCTGCCAGGCGGCACGGTCGTCCGCCACGATGCGCGCCCGCGACTGCATCCATTCGGCCTGCACTTCACCGAACCACGCGTCGTGTTTGCGGGCCAGGGCGGCGACAATGTCGGGATGCGCCAAGGCCAGGTCGCGCTGCTCACCCGGATCGGCTGCGAGATCGTAGAGGCGCGGAGCCGGCTGCGGCGCGGACGTCGGAGCGGCGAGTTCGACATCGAGCGGCATTTCCCAATGCGGGAGCACCAGGCCGCGCCGATACGAGGGATTGTCGCGGCCGCTGTCCTTGACCAGCGACGCCTTGTCGCCCGGCCAATACAGTTTCCACCGACCCTCGCGGATGGCGGCGTTGGCATGCCGCACGGGAGCGTAGCGGTTGCGTTGAAACAGCAGCGGGCGCTCAGCGAGCGCGGGCACGGGTTTTCCCTCCAGCAGCGGCATGAGATTCAAGCCGTCGAACGGTTTGGCCCCGGCCGGCGCAGACTTTCCCGCGAGGCTGTAAAGGGTAGGCAGCCAGTCGCAGCCGTGCACCGGCGTGGCCACGACGCGACCACCCGGAATGTGTCCGGGCCAGGCGACAATACCAGGCACGCGGATGCCGCCTTCCAGCACCGACTCCTTCTCGCCGGAGAAGGCTCCGTTGAAACGCAGCTGCGATCCCAGTTCCGGATCGCGCCGCAACACCGGGCCGTTGTCGCTGGTAAAGACAATGACCGTTTGCTCCCACAAGCCTTCGTCCTTGAGCGTCTGAAACACGCGCGCCAGGCCTGTATCCATCGCCTCGATCATCGCATAGGTGACGACCACGGCCTCCGACGCGTCCGGTCCGAGGCGTTCGCGATACTTTTCGACGAGCGCCGCCGGGGCCTGCAGCGGACTGTGCGGTGCATGATGCGCGAGAAACAAGGCGAAGGGCCGCGCGGTGCGCCGGCGGATGAAGGCGATGGCTTCGTCGTTCAACGCATCGGAAAGATAGCGGCCGTCGTGCGGCGCCGCGTCGTCGTTGCGCAGAAGATTCCACTTCCAGTAATCCTGTCCGCCATTGGGAAACCCATAAAACAAGTCGAACCCGCGTCGGTGCGGCAGATGGTCCCGATGATAGAGTCCGTTGTGCCATTTGCCGATGAGCGCGGTGGCGTAGCCCGCGTGGCGGAAGTAATCGCCAAACGTCTTCTCTGCAGGATCGAGCCGGTCGAGTCCACGGTTGCTCGGCACGTCCACGGCGCCGGTGCGGTGATTGTAGCGCCCGGTGAGATAGCTTGCGCGGGCCGGCGCGCAGAGCGGCGACGGCGTGTAATGGTCGGTGAAGCGGACGCCCCGCTGCGCCAGCGCGTCGAGCGCGGGCGTGTCGACGTGAGGATTGCCGTAGCACCGCAGGTCGCCCCAGCCGAGATCGTCGGCGAGGATGAAGAGGATGTTGGGCCGGCTTGCGCCGTCGACCGCGCCGAACGCGGCGAACGGTGACAGGAGCAAGCCAACCATGAGCCTG
>JBEIHL010000472.1:0-3994 GCA_040381375.1 Opitutaceae bacterium | reverse complement strand
CCGACGACCACCTTGGCCAGGTCGATCAACCGCCGCGCGATGCCGCCGCGGTTCATCAACTGGCCCGAAAGGATGAAGAAAGGAATCGCGAGCAGCGCGAAGCTGTCGAGGCCGGTGGCCATGCGTTGCGCGATCACGGTCGTCGCCGACGCGGGATCGAGCGACATGAGCAGCGCCGCCACCGCGGCCGAGCCGATGGCGAAGGAAATCGGCACGCCCGCGAAGAGCAGCACCGCGAACACCAGGGCGAGAATGATGGCTTCGTTCATGCGGAGAATCTCAATTCAAACCACCACGGATAACACGGATCGCACGGATAAGGGGCTCCGGTGAAAACCAGCGTGGTGGCCCGAATCCGTGACATCCGTGAAATCCGTGGTCCAAGGTCTGGCGGTTCGAGTTCATGTCAGTTCAGTCCCGCCGATTGCTGCGCCCCGTCCGCCTCGCCGCGCAGCGCGTCGGCCAGGGCGAACAGGCTGTAGATCACGATGCAGGCGCCGGCCAGCGGCACCGCGAGGTAGATGAAACCGAGCTTCACCTGCAGCGCGGCGGACTGCTGCCCGAGCGAGAGCTGAATCCACACCAGCCGGCCGCCGCCGCCCACCATCACCGTCAGCGCAAACAGCAGCACGAACGAATGAATGATGAGTTCGGATACGCGTTTTCGTCCGCCCTGCAGGTGGCCCGTGATCAGGTCGAGCGCGAGGTGGGATTTCTTCCCGGTCGCGTACGCCGACCCGAGCAGGCCGACCCAGATCATCATGTAACGCGCGGCCTCCTCGGTGAAGCTCGACGGGTTGTGCAGCACGAAGCGGGTGAACACCTGCCAGAGCACGTTGAGCACCATCGCGCCCATCAGCACGCAGATCGCGGAGCCGAGCAGCCAGTCCATGCCGTGACGCAGCGCCTTCATGGCTTCACCTCCGCGATCCGCCGGTCGAGCGGCCCGACAATCGGATCCTGCCGCGCCGTCTCGTGCAACTCGGCCACCTTGGCGGCGAACAAGGCCTTGTCCGGCCGGATGATTTCTACGCCGGCCTTCGCCACGGCCGCCAGCGACTCTTCGGTGGAGGTCGTCCAGAGCTTGCGCTGGTAAACCGCCGATTCGTCCGCCGCCTCCTGCAGCCATTTCTGCTCCTGCGGGCTGAGGCTGCTCCAGAAGTGCGTGCTGACCACGACCACGTCGGGCACGCTGGTATGCTCGTCGAGGGTGTAGAATTTGCAGACCTCGTAATGCCGCGCGAGGTGGAAGCTGGGCGGGTTGTTCTCTGCGCCATCGACGACGCCCTGCTGCAGCGCGGTGTACAGTTCGCCGAACGCGATCGGTGTGGCCGACGCCCCGAACGCGCGAATCAGCGCAAAGGCCATCGGGCTCTCCTGCACGCGAATCTTCAACCCCTTCAGGTCGTCCGGCGTGCGGATGGGGCGCTTCGTGTAGAAATTACGGCTGCCCGAGTCGTAGTAGCAGAGCCCGCGCATGAACTTCGACTGCGGCGCGGCGAGGATCTCCCGGCCGATCGGGCCGTCGAGGACCGCGGTCTTGTGCGTGTCATCGCGAAACAGATACGGCAGGCCGAATACCTTGAATTCCGGCGCGAACCCCTCGAGCACGCTCGCGGACACCTTGGTCATCGCGAGCCCGCCGATCTGCACGAGTTCGAGGCACTCGCGTTCGCTGCCGAGTTGCCCGCTCGGGTAAACGTCGACGCGCAGTTTGCCGCCCGATTTCTCCGCCAGCTTCTGGCCCAGGTAAACCATGCCCTTGTGCACGCTGTGTTGCGGGTCGAGACCGTGGGCGAGCTTGATCACCTTCACCTCCCGCTGCGCACCGCAACCGGCGAGGAGAAATGCGCCCAGCAGCACGACCAGAGCAGCGGCACGGCGGAGCAGGGAACTTCGATTCATGCGACGATCAAGAAGGGGCCGGGAGGTGGGGTTGACGGGTCAGGACGATGCGCGGGCCGGGGCCGCGGTGTCGAGCGTAACGCTCGGCTCCGCGCCGTCAGGCCGGGACACCGGCGTGCCGTGGTTCGGTTTTGCCAAACGTCGCCGGACTCATCCTGCTCGGCGGCGATGCACCCGTTGCCTCCGAAAATCGTGATGTTCCTCGTGGCGGCCGGTCTGGGTCTTTTCGGCGGCTGCGGCAAACGCGAGACGCCCGCCGAGGCGGGCATTCGCACCGGCACCCTGCTCGTCGGCAACCAGAACGAGCCTGCTTCACTCGACCCGCACCTGTTGAACGCCTACACGGACATGCGCATCGCGATGGCGGTGTTCGAGGGGCTGACGGTGCTCGACGAGAAGACCGCCACCGCGCTGCCGGGCGCCGCGGAGCGCTGGGACGTTTCGGCGGATGGCCTCGTTTACACGTTTCACCTGCGGGCCACCGGAAAATGGTCCAACGGCGAGCGCGTGACCGCCGGCGATTTCGCGTATTCGTTTCGCCGCATCCTCACGCCGGCGCTCGGATCCACGTACGCGTACATGCTCTGGCCGATCAAGAACGCCGAGGCGTTCAACACCGGCAAGGTCGCCGATTTTTCCGCGGTGGGCGTCAGCGTCGTGGACGACCTGACACTTCGGCTCACCTTGGAGCGACCCACGGCGTATCTGCCCGCGCTGCTGACGCATTCGACGTGGTTTCCGGTTCCCCGCGGCACGGTGGAGAAATTTGGCCGGATGGAGGCGCGGGATACGGCCTGGACGCGCCCTGGCAATCTCGTGGGCAACGGCCCGTACGTCCTCGCAGAGTGGAAGCCGAACGCGCACATCACCGTGACGCGGAATGTCCACTACTGGGGCAATGCGGACAATCGCATCGAGCGGGTTCAGTTTTTCCCGATCGAGAAAGCCGACGCCGAGGAACTCAGCTTCCGGGCCGGCCAGCTCCACGTCACCGCCAGCCTGCCGTCGTCCAAGATCCCGGTCTATCGCCGGCAGTCGCCGGAGCTGCTGCGCATCGAGCCCGAGCTGAGCACCCTCTATTTCAACCTCAACGTGACGAAACCGCCATTGAACAACCCCAAGGTGCGGCGTGCGCTGGCGCTGGCGATCGACCGCGGGGCGATTTCCGCTCGCATCTACGAAGGCGCCAGCGCGCCCGCGCCGACGCTCGTGCCGCCGGGTTGCGCCGGTTACACGCCGCCGCCGGGCCAGCGGGACGACTTCGCCGCCGCCCGCGCGCTGCTCGCCGAGGCCGGCTTTCCCGGGGGCCGTGGCCTGCCGGTGCTGCCGTTTCAGGTCGGTAACGATGACAAGGGGCCCAAGATCGCCGAGGCGATCCAGGCGATGTGGCTCAAGGAACTCGGCGTGAAGATCACCATCGAGCAGCTCGAGCAGAAGACGCTGTTTCAAAACCAGCAGAGCCTGGCTCACACGGTGGGTGCACTCGGCTGGCATGCCGACTACGCCGATCCATACACGTTCCTGGAGATCTTTCGCGGGGGCAACGGCAACAACTGGTCCGGCTGGGCCAACCGGGACTACGACGCGCTGCTCGACGAAGCGGGCCGGACCGTGGATGCCGCCCGGCGCTTCGCCCTGCTACAACGCGCCGAAACGATCCTGCTGGAGGACGCTCCCCTCATTCCCGTGGTCTTCCGGGCCCGCACGTTTGCACTCCATCCGGCCGTCAGGAACTGGCAGCCGTCTCCGCTCGGACTGAACCGCTACCAGGTTCTCCGGCTCGAGAAATAGCACCCGGCCGTTCTTGGTATTCCGTACCTTCGCTGAAACCTGCCCAAGCATTTTGACCGCGGATGGCGCGGGTGGCGCGGATGATTCTCCTTATTCGCGGAATCGGCGTAGTCCGCGGTGAAGTCTAGCCCGGATATTTCACCCCGATGAAAAGTCCTTTCAGCAAAATATCCGTCCGCCCTCTAGGCGGAGCGACCTTGTCGCGGCTAGCCCCGACGAAGTCGGCCCGACAGGACGAACACTTCACACCTCTGAGTGTGAAATGTTCGGGCTAGAGGCCTTGACTGGCCAAAGTTTG
>JBEIHL010000471.1:0-3996 GCA_040381375.1 Opitutaceae bacterium | reverse complement strand
TGACCGCCAGCTTGAGCCCGTCGGTGGTGCCGTTGGCGATCGCTTCGAGGGCATTGCTGCCGATTTTCTCCTTCGGCACTTCGAGGTGGCGGTTCACTTCCTCGGTCTGCGGCTCGAGGATCTTCGCGGTCAGGAGCGCCGCCGGGGCGGAGAGCACTGAGGCGGTCAGCAGATGTTTAGCGAACAGGAGTTGTCCGGCCTCCGTGGGTCCGCCGAGCATGCTGATGTACGCGACCATGACTGCGCCTGCGATCGTCGCCATGCCACCGACCATCACGGCGAGCAGCTCGGAGCGCGTCATCGTGGCGAGGTAGGGCTTGATCAGCAGCGGAGCCTCGGTCTGGCCGAGAAAAATGTTGGCCGAGGCACTGAGGCTTTCCGCGCCCGAGAGCTTCATCGTCTTGCTCATGATCCAGGCGAACACGAATACGATCCGCTGGAGAATCCCGAGGTAGAAAAGCAGGGAGGTGAAGGCGGAGAAGAAGATGATCGTCGGGAGAATCTTGAAGGCGAAGAGAAAGCCCCAGGATTGCGACGCGTCGATCAGGTTGCCGAAGAGGAAGCGCGCGCCGGCTTCGTTGAAGTCGAGAATTCGCACGAAGAAGCGGCCGACGGCGTCGACCCCCACGCGCACGGCATCGACCCGCAGGACCAGCAGACCGAACACGACCTGCAGCACCATGCCGGTGAGGACCAGCCGCCAGGGGATGGCCCGCCGGTTGGCGCTGAAGCACCAGGCGATGCCGATAAATACGACGATGCCCGCGAGGCCGCGGGCGACGTTGGTCAGTGTGTCCATGGCAGAGGGGAGAAGCCGGAAGGATGCCGAGCTTGCGCACGAGGGCAGGTCGGGCGAGAACCAACTTCACTATGACCGTGCAGGAACGACTCGCGCGCCATTTCACCCGTACTCCCGACACCGCCCGCGCCGCGTTTGTCGCCCCCAACGCCACCGTGATCGGCGACGTCACGCTCGGGGATCGCAGCAGCGTCTGGTACGGCTGTGTCCTGCGCGGCGACATCAACTCGATCGTGATCGGCGACGGCACGAATGTGCAGGACGGAACGATCGTCCACCTGGCCGACGATTACGGCGTGAAGGTGGGCAACCACACCACCATCGGCCACGCGGCCATCATCCACGCCTGCGAGATCGGCCACGAATGCCTGATCGGCATGGGTGCCACGGTGCTCGACGGAGCGAAGATCGGCGACCACTGCATCGTGGGCGCCAACGCCCTCGTGACGCAGCGCTTCGTCGCCCCGCCCGGTTCGATGATCCTCGGCTCGCCCGCGAAGGTGGTGCGGCCCCTGAGACCGGAGGAGATCGCCTCGCTGCGCCCCTGGGCGGAGAAATACATCGCGGTGTCGCAGGCGCACGCCGCCCGGCGGTAGGAGAGGGTGGTTGTTCAGACGCGAACCAGTCCGGGCGCCTTGAACGGTGGGAGCGGGTTTGTCCCGCGACGGATCGGGGCGTAAAGCACCTTCCACCAGCGAATCAAACCGCCACCCGATCCAAGGTCAGGAACGTGTACCGGAAGTTCGTATCCGCACTCTCGCGACGCGCGACTTCCTGCCACGGGAGGTGCCGCCACTCCGGAAAATAGGTGTCACCGGAAATATCGGCGTGGATGAGCGTGAGGTGCAGCCGCAGCGGCCGCTTGAGCGCGAGCGCTTCCTCGTAGATGCGCTGGCCGCCGCCCACGTAGATCTCGCCGGGCAGCGTGGCCGCGATCGCCAGCGCTGAATCGAGCGAGCTGGCGACGCGGACGCCGGGTCGCGCCAGTGTGGTCTGCCGCGTGATGACGACCGGCCGCCGGCCCTCGTCGGTGGCGCGCGGCCAGGTCTCCAAACAGATTCGACCCATGACGCAGACCTGTCCGGCCGTCGCCGCGTGAAAGAACGCGAGGTCTTCGGGGATGTGCCAGGGCAGGCGGCGGTCGCGACCGATGACGCGGTTTTCCGCGCAGGCGACGATTACGTGGAGCAGCTTCGGCATCGGACGGCAGGAGGGTGCTCGCGGCGCAGGCCGCTCAACGACCGCCGAGTTTCAGCACGCGGATGGCGTTGCCACGGTGTACGCGGTACTCGACGTCGTCGGGCAGGTTCATGGCGGCGAGGATCTCGAACTGCGGAATCTTCTGGCCGGGAGCGAGGTAGTCGCTGCCGAAGAGCAGGCGGTCCGACCGGCGAAGTACGAATTCCCGGGCGAATTTCGGGTCGCGGGTGAGGGCAATCGCACCGCCGGGTTCCGAGAGGTCGCCGTACAGATTCGGGCAGGCGTCCATCAGGCGGTCGAGCGCGCCGCCCGGGGTGATCGGGCGCGGGACTTTCGGGTACCGACCAAAATCCTCCTTCGTGGCATCGCCGGAGATGCTCGACCAGAAACCGCAGGCGTGACCGATGAACGGCAGCCGCGGAAACGCCTTCAGCGCACGCTCCAGTCGCGGCAGCCCCGGGCCATCGATGCCCCGGAGATCGTCGAGATGAAAGAGAATCGGCAGCTCGAGGCTGTCGCAGGCCGCGTAGAGTTGCATCATCTGCGGATGGTCGAAAGGCAGTCCGACCTTGTGCTCACCCAGGCCGCGGGCTCCGCCGTCCTGGTAGCGTTTCAGGATTTCGATCAGCCCCTTCACGCCGACGACATGTCCCTGGCGCTCCGGGAAAGTCTTCACCGCGGTCGGATCCACGGTGACGCGCGGATCGAGGCAGCAAAACGCGATCAGCCGGTCCGGATGCGCCCTCGCCGCCTCGAGCGCGGCGTCGGTGGTCTGGAGGGCCTGCAGCATCGGCGCGGATTCGGGCGAAACCAGCGGCTGCAGCACCGCCCGTTCGATGTCATGCTCATCCATCCACTCGAGCAGCCCCTTGACGCGTACCTGCTGCCCATAGCGGAACGCTCCGAGGTGGGTGTGAAGGTCGATGTACTTGTGCCGTGGAGGCGGTGCCAGCGCTGCCACGCCCGAGGCCCGCAGTGCGGCGAGGGCGGAAACAGCGAGGAAGCGGCGGCGGTTGAGACGAGGGCGGTTCATCGGGCGAGGTGGAAATGGAAAACGTTCAGGCCAGGATTCCCTGCACGACCTTTCCCGCCACGTCCGTGAGCCGGTAGTCGCGGCCCGCATGGCGGTAAGTGAGCTGTTCGTGGTTTACGCCCAGGAGGTGCAGGAGGGTGGCGTGGAGGTCGTGGACGTGGACGGGATCGCGCACCACGTTGAAACCGAAATCGTCGGTGGCACCATAGACCTGCCCCGGCTTCACGCCGCCGCCTGCCATCCAGATACTGAAGGCGTTCGGATGATGATCGCGGCCCTCGACTCCGGGAGTATTGCCCCGCCGGACCTCGCACATCGGCGTGCGGCCAAACTCGCCCGCCCAGATGACCAGGGTCTCGTCGAGCAGCCCGCGCTGCTTGAGATCCTGGACGAGGGCAGCCGCGCCCCGGTCGGTCATGGCGCAGTTGTGCGCGAGACGCTGGTTCAGGTCCCGGTGGTGATCCCAGGTGCTGTGGACCAGGTGTACGAAGCGCACGCCGCGCTCGACCATCCGGCGGGCGAGCAGGCAGTTGGTGCCGAACGCCCGGGTCGGTTCTTCATCGACGCCGTAGAGGGCGCGCGTCGCCGGACTCTCCCCGCGAAAATCGAGCAGCTCCGGCGCCGCGGTCTGCATGCGAAACGCCATCTCGTAGGCGGCGATCCGGGCGGAGATTTCGGCGTCGCCGGTGTGCTGCTGGTGCGCCGTGTTGAGGTCGCGGAGCGCGTCGAGCCGCGCCCGCTGGATCTGCGGGCTGATGCCGCGGGGCGATGCCAGGTGCAGGACGGGGTCGCCGGAACGGCGAAAGGAGACGCCGCGGAAGGTCGACGGCATGAAGCCGTTGCCCCACACGGAACTGCCCGCGCCCTCGAGGCCGTGACCGTCGTCGGAAAGCAGCACGAGGTAGCCAGGCAAATTGTGGCTGACGCTGCCGAGGCCGTAGTTGACCCATGCGCCCATGCTGGG
>JBEIHL010000470.1:0-3999 GCA_040381375.1 Opitutaceae bacterium | reverse complement strand
GGCGATGTTCGCCGCGATCGCGATCACGCACCGTTACACCGCGGATTTTTGTCCGCTCCTGATCGTCGCGGCGGTCGGCGGCCTCGCTGCCGGGGACAACCTCACCGGCATCTGGCGCCGCATTTTCCTGGCGGTGACCGCCGTCTGCATCGGGGCCAGCGTCCTGATCACCCTGGCCATCACGCTGCACTATCAAGGTCACGAGGTCTGGGGCGTGCCCGACGAAATCAAGGCGAAGTACGCCGCGCTCCGCCAGGGCATCGACCTCGCGGTGGGAGCGCTGCGGCGCTGAAGCGGTGGGAGCGGGTTTATCCCGCGACCATTCGGGGCCCAAAGCCACTCCCACCCGGGCTGAAGCACGGTGCTCATCGCCGCTTGCGCTCGACCGCGGACTCGATTCGCCTCCGTGGCTTCCATGCAACACGTGTTCGTCACCGGCGCCGCCGGTTTCATCGGATCCTCCCTTGCCGACCGCCTGCTGGCAGACGGTGTCAGCGTCACCGGCTGGGACAACCTGTCCACCGGCCAGATCCGGTTTCTGGAGGGTGCCCAACGGCACCCGAAGTTCCGTCTGATCCGGGGCGACAATCTCGATCTGCCGGCGCTCACCGCGGCCATGAAGGGTGCGGATTTCGTTTTCCATCTCGCGGCCAACGCGGACATCCGCGACGGGTGGAAGCATCCCGAGCGCGACCTGCAGCAAAACACGATCGCGACCTTCAACGTGCTCGAGGCCATGCGCGCGAACGGCGTGAAGCGGATCGCGTTCTCCTCGACCGGATCGGTGTACGGGGAGGCGCTCGTGACGCCGGACAAGCCCACGCCCGAGACCGACGTGTTTCCGATCCAGACTTCGCTCTACGGCGCCTCGAAGACTGCCGGCGAGGGCCTGCTGGCCGCTTATGCCGAGGGCGCGCAAATCGACGAGGCGTACATCTTCCGTTTCGTCTCGATCCTTGGTGAACGCTACACGCACGGCCACGTCTTCGACTTTTACCAGCAGCTCGTCGCGCATCCCGACCGCCTGCGCGTGCTGGGGAACGGCACGCAGCGCAAGAGCTACCTCTACGTGCAGGACTGCCTCGACGCGATGCTGCACGTCACCCGCGCCGGCACGGCGCGCACCGCGAAGCACCACACACAGATCTACAATCTCGGCACGCCGGAGTACGTCCAGGTCAACGACAGCATCGGCTTCATCTGCGGCGCGCTCGGCCTGCAGCCCAAGCTCGAGTACACCGGCGGCGACCGCGGCTGGATCGGCGACAATCCGTTCATTTTCCTCGATACGAAGAAAATCCAGGCGACCGGCTGGAAGCCGAAGCTGACGATCGAACAGGGCATCGTCCGCACGCTGCGCTGGCTCGAGGCCAACCGCTGGGTCTACGACGCGAGACACTGAGCCGGAACGCTGCCGCTGGCATGCGGCTCTCCGATGAAAACGAAATCTCTGAAAGATGGAGAGTGGGACATATCGGAGAATGCGTGCCGGTGCTACGACCGAGCTGGTCTCGGGAAGGGTAGCCTCCGAGGGTTCCGCCCCTGGGAGCGCCGGGCTCCAGCCCGGCCTCAGGACGCACTGATGCCGAGCTGGAGCTCGGCGCTCCCAGGGGCGACGGCGCACCAGAACCTATCGCCATGACATCGCGCGTCCCACCGTTCCTGCGCTCGCCCGCCTTCTGGCTGCTGCTCGCGGTGTTCACGGCGGAGTTCTGCGTCTTCGATCTGCTCGGCGCCCGGCGGCACACGGTGGTGTATCCGCGTTTCAACGACCAGATCCAGTACCTGACCGAGAGCTACACCGGCTACGAATTGGCCCGCACCCGCGGCGTCGTCGCCGGCGTGCTCAATGCCCTGACCAATCCGTCCGCGCAGGGCACGCTGCACGACGCGCTCGCCGTCGTGGCGTTTCACGTGGCCGGCCCTTCGCGCAGCGCCGCCCTCTCGCTGAACATGCTCGCGCTGATCGGCTGGCAGTTGGCCCTGTTCTTCGCCGTTGCCCGCACCTCCGGCTCGCGCCCCCTCGCTTTCGCCTCCGCGCTGCTACCGCTCGCGCTGGCCGGGCCGTGGCAGAACGTGCCGGGGTCGGCGTTCGACTTCCGGCTCGATCATCTGGCGATGTGCGCCCTCGGCATCACCGCCGCGATGGCCCTGCTCGCCGACGGATTTCATTCCCGCCGCGGCTCGTCGTGGTTCGGGATCGCGGTCGGGCTGACCCTCGTGACGCGATTTCTCACCGGCACTTACTTCGTGCTGATCTTCGCCGGATTCGCGCTCTGGACGCTGGCGCGGCCGCCGGAGCGGCGGCTGCGGTTCCTCAACCTCCTGCGGGCGGCGGGACTCGCGCTGGCGGTGGCGGGTCCGTTCTTCTGGCTGAACTACGATACGGTCCGGGAGTACTACTGGATCGGACACTATGTCGGGCCCGAAAGCGCGATTCGCAACCAGCAGTTCGGCTTCCTGTCCTCGCTCCAGTACGTGTTCGGCCACCTCGGCGAACGTCATCTCGGCACCGCGTTCGGCGGGCTCGTCGTGGCCGGCGCGGCCGCGCTCGTGGTGCTGCGCACCGGGGTACGCGTGCCAGCGAATCGCGACGCCTGGGTGGTCGGCGCCGTATTCCTGCTGGCACCGGCGGCGGTGCTCGTCCTGCACGTGCAAAAATCCGAGGTCGTGGTCAGCGCGCTGGTCCCGGGAGCGGTCACGCTGGCGGCGGCACTCTGGGCGACCGCGGCGCAACGGGCGGGCGCGCCGGCCCGGGCGGTGTTCGCAGCCGTATCCGCGACGGTCGTACTCGGGTGGTTCGTCCGCGGACAACTCACCCCGGTGTATTCTCCCGCCCAACTCGCCGAGCTCCGGCAGGTGAACACGTTCGCCGACCGGATCCACGCGCGGACCAAGGCGCTGCCACGTCGACCCGGTGAAGCGCAGCCCCGGCCGCGGGTCGCCGTCGACCACATCACCGACGCTCTCGACGCCCAGGTCCTGCGCGTCGTGATCTACGAGCGGCACCGCGTGCTGGTGCCCTTCGAGATGCTGCTGCCGACCGGAATCGCCGAGCCGACGGAAGCGGAGGTTTCGGCCCGGCTGGCCGGCAGCGACTTCGCCTTTGTCACCGAGGACGAGACGGCCGGACCGTATCCGTTCGACCGCAAGCTCGCCGCACTGCGGCCGCAGGTGCGGGCCTGGTGCGAGGCGAACCTCAAGCCGGCGGAGCGCTTCACGCTGTTCGGCCGGCGCATGGTGCTTTACCAGCGGCGCGACCTGCCGTTCCCTTGACCTGCACATGCACCTTGTAGTGACCGGATCCAGCACCGGCATCGGCCGCGCCCTCGTCGAACGATTGCTCAGCCGCGGCCATCACGTCTGGGGATTGGCGCGGTCCGACCAATCTGAATTCGCCGCGCAACACCCGACTCATTTCCGCGCCTCGCGCTGCGACGTGGCGAACTGGGCGGAGGTCGAGCGCGCCGCCGCGGACGTCACCGCCGCCTGGCCGCAGCTCGACGGCTTGATCGCATGCGCCGGACTCCAAGGGGAAATTGGCCGCACGCTCGCCGCCGATCCGACCCGCTGGTCGGCCACCGTGCGGGCCAACCTCGACGGAACGTTCCACGCGCTGCGCGCCTTCGCTCCGCTGCTGGGGCGAGCGCCGCGTCGCGCGAAGATCGTGTGCTTCTCCGGCGGCGGCGCGACCAAGCCACGGACGAATTTCTCCGCCTACGGCGTCGCCAAGACCGGTGTCGTGCGCCTCGTCGAGACGATCGCCGAGGAGGAACGCGGCCGCCCCTTGGACATCAACGCCGTGGCGCCCGGCGCGATCCACACTCGTCTGACCGACGAGGTGCTCGCCCTGGGGGCCGACGTGGTCGGCGCGGGCGAATACGCCGCCGCGCTGAAGCAGAAGGCGGCGGGCCACGCGCCATTGGAGAAGGCGCTCGGTCTGGTCGAATGGCTGCTCTCGCCGGCGAGCGACGGCATCTCCGGCCGGCTGCTCGCCGC